>NZ_BAAALF010000139.1:0-21984 GCF_039528135.1 Kitasatospora nipponensis
CGCCGATGGTACTGCAGGGGGGACCCTGTGGGAGAGTAGGACACCGCCGAACAATTCTTCAGAAGAAGCCCCTTCCCGACTCGGGAAGGGGCTTCTTCGCGTTGGGGGTAGCCCGGGGCGGGGGGCAGCGCGCGGAGCTGAACGCTTGTCCGAGTAGGATCCCGATGGCCCGAGTCGAGACCCAGGGGTTGATCAACGAATGGCACGTCCATCCCTTACCCGTGCGCATCGCGCGCTGCTTGGCGTGGTCGCGTTCGGCGCCTGCCTGATCTCAGGTATCGGCTTCGCGGGCTCGTACTCCGCAGTGCGCGAGCTCGCTCTGCAGAAGGGCTTCGGCACCTTCTCCTACGCCTTCCCGATCGGCGTCGACGCCGGCATCGTGGTCCTGCTCGCGCTGGACCTGGTGCTGACCTGGCTCCGCATACCCTTCCCGCTGCTCCGCCAGACGGCCTGGGTGCTCACGGTCGCCACGATCGCGTTCAACGCGGCGGCCTCCTGGGGCGACCCGCTGGGCATGGGCATGCACGCGGTGATCCCCGTGCTGTTCGTCGTGGTGGTCGAGGCCTCCCGGCACGCGGTCGGACGGATCGCCGCGATCTCCGCCGACCGTCACATGGAGTCGGTCCGGCTGATGCGCTGGTTGCTGTCACCGGTGCCGACCTTCCGGCTCTGGCGGCGGATGAAGCTCTGGGAGCTGCGCTCGTACGACGAGGTCGTGCGGCTGGAGCAGAACCGGCTGGTCTACCGGGCCCAACTGCGGTTCCGCTACGGGCGCGGCTGGCGGCGCTCGGCGCCGATCCAGGCGTTGCTGCCGCTCAAGCTGGCCAAGTACGGGGTCCCGCTCGACGTCACGGCACTGGACCGGCTCGATCCGCTGCCCGTCGCGGCCGAGGTGACGGCGGCGCCGCAGCGCGGTCCGGCGGAGGTGCCGGCCGTTTCGGCCGCCGTGGCCGTGCCGACGCTCGCGAAGCTGGCGGCCGCGCGGTGGCGGGACGGGCAGCGCGAGGGCTCGGTGGCTCAGGGCGGCGAGGAGAGGCCAGCCAAAGCGGGGCGACCGGTGACCGCGCTGCGCGACATCCGGGCGGGCCGTGCGGCCGGTGGGCCGCCGGCCGAGGTGCCGGTGCAGGCGCCGGCCCAGCACGTGGTGCAGGAACAGGCCCCGCCGACGGGGGAGGGCCCGGCCGGGCAGCCGTCCGCCTGGTTCGCGTCGCGGCCCGGCGGGGTGGAGGGTCAGCCGGGCGAGCCCGTGCAGGCCGGCCCCGGTGAGCAGGTGGCCGAGCCGCTGATCCGACCGTTCGCCTCGGCCCAGGTGGCGGCGCCGGCACAGGTGCAGCAGCCCGTGGCGGCCCAGCCGCAGCCGGCCGCACCGCAGGCCGTCGCTCCCCAGTCCGGGGTGCCGACGGCATCGGCCGAGGTGGCCGGTGAGCCGCGGCGGCAGGAGTTGACCGCGGCTCAGCTGATCGCCCTGGCCAAGGGTCGGCTGCCGGACCCCGCGGCGTCGGGCGCTGCGGCGGCCCCGGCGCAGGAGTGGCAGCAACCGTTCCAGCAGCAGCCCGTCCAGGTACCCGCGCCGGCGCCCGCCGAGGACAACGTCTTCGCCCCGCGGGTGGCGCCCGCGCCCCGTGCGCAGGAGGAGGACCTGAGCGCCGACGCCGCGCCCGAGGGGCCGGCCGGCCCCGGTCCGGAACTGACCGTCGACCTCGCAGTGGAGGCGCTGACCGCCTACAAGGACGCCTACGACCAGGACCCCGACGAGGAGCGCCTGGCCAACTACCTCCACCGCGAGTACGGAGTGACCTCGAGCCGCCGGCCGGGGACGCCGCCCAGCCGCAGCGAGATGGCCCGGATCTGGCCCCACCTGAGGGACCGGTACGCGACGCTCGGTCGGGAGTAGCCCGCTGACGTGCGGCGCTGTCCGGGTGATCGGCGCGGTCCGGCTGCTGGGCGGCCATTGACGCCCGGCGGCGGCCGCGGTTACCTTCGCATCAACAAATTGTTGAATGGCTTCAGCGTGGAGGTAGCCGGATGTCGCAGGTCGAGGTCGGTGGCGGTGCGGCCGCCGCCGGAGCAGCCCCGGAGAGCCCGACGTTCTCCTCCGCCGCCCGTGCCGGGGTCGAGGCGCTGCTCGGCCCGGTCGACGCCGAGCTGGCCCGCCGCTACCCCGGGGACTCCGGCAGCCGTCAGCCCGTCCACACGGTCTACGTCCCGGCGGACGCCTTCGCGGCCGACACCGTGGCGACCTGGGGCCGGCAGGCCCTGGAGGCGCTGGACACCCACGCCGCGACGCCGGCCGAGCTGGCCGAGGCGCTCGGCGTGCCGGCCGACGACCTGATCACCGAGGTGCACGCCCGGGTCCGGGCCAAGCTCCTGAGCGAGCCGATCGAGGACCTGCGGATCGACTTCGAGGACGGCTACGGCCCGCGTCCCGACGCCGAGGAGGACGCCGAGGCGGTGCGGGCGGCCCGGCTGGTGGCCGCCGCGGTGGCCGACGGCACCGCGCCGCCGTACATCGGCATCCGGATCAAGTGCCTGGAGGCCGCGGTCCGCGAGCGCGGGATCCGCACCCTGGAGCTCTTCCTGGCGACCCTGCTGGAGGGTGGCCGCGCGCTGCCCGCCGGCCTGGTGCTGACGCTGCCCAAGGTCACCTACCCCGAGCAGGTCGCCGCGCTGGTCCGGCTGCTGGCGGACTTCGAGGAGCGCGCCGGGCTGCCGGCCGGGCGGATCGGCTTCGAGATCCAGATCGAGACCACCCAGGCGATCCTGGGGGCCGACGGCCGGGCCACGGTGGCCCGGATGATCGACGCCGCCGAGGGCCGGGCGACCGCCCTGCACTACGGCACCTTCGACTACAGCGCCTCCTGCGGGGTGAGCGCGGCCTACCAGAGCATGGACCACCCGGCGGCCGACCACGCGAAGGCCGTGATGCAGGTGGCGGCGGCCGGCACCGGCGTGCGGCTCTCCGACGGGTCGACCAACGTCATCCCGACCGGACCGACCGAGCAGGTGTTCGCCGCCTGGAACCTGCACCACCGGCTGGTGCGGCGGTCGTTGGCGCGCGCCTACTACCAGGGCTGGGACATGCACCCGGCCCACCTGCCCACCCGGTACGCGGCGGTCTACGCCTTCTACCGCGAGGGCCTGGCCGCGGCCGGCGCCCGGCTGGCCGCGTACGTGGCGAAGGCGGGCGGCGACGTGATGGACGAGCCGGCCACCGCGAAGGCGCTCAGCGGCTACCTGCTGCGCGGACTGGACTGCGGCGCGGTCGACCCGGCGGAGGTCACCGCGGTGACCGGGCTGGACCGGCGACAGCTCGACGCGCTCTGCGGGCGCTGAGCGGCGGTCGCCGGGTCGGCGCTCGCCGACGCGCGTGCCCCGAGCCTTGAACGCCGGGTCGGGGCGGCCGAGTCGGCGCCGGCCCCGGCGGCGCCGCGCGGGGATAGGCTGGTCGGACCCCTGCCGTCCGACCAACAACGGAGATCCGCCGCGTCATGAGCCAGCCAGCCGCGAAGCCCTACCTGACCGTGCGGGCTGACGGCAGCCACGAGATCGAGGTGAAGCGCTCCCGCTTCATCTGCCATCTCGCGCGGGTCGGCGACGAGGAGGCGGCGCAGGAGTTCATCGCCGGGATCCGCAAGCGCTACTGGGAGGCCCGGCACAACTGCACGGCCTTCGTGGTCGGCGCCGACCAGCGCCGCGAGCGCTCCAACGACGACGGTGAGCCGGCCGGCACCGCCGGGGTCCCGATGCTCGAGGTGCTGCGCCGGCGCGGGGTGACCGACACGGCCGCGGTGGTGACCCGCTACTTCGGCGGGGTGCTGCTGGGCGCGGGCGGCCTGGTCCGTGCGTACGGCGGCGTGGTGTCGGCGGCGCTGGACACGGTGGGGCTGGTGGAGCGGCGGCCGGTCGCCCTGGTGACGGTGGCGGCCGACCACACCAGGGCGGGCCGTCTGGAGAACGATCTGCGCGCCGCCGGCCACGCGGTGCGCGAACTGCACTACGAGGCCGCGGGCGTGCGCATCGAGGTGGGCGTGCCGGAGCCCGAGCTGGCCACCTTCCACCACTGGCTCGCGGAGGCCAGCGGCGGATCCGCGGTCGCGGTGCCGGTCGGGCACACCTATCTCGAGGTCCCCTGCCCGTAGCGGAGCCCCGGCGCCCGGGTCCTCGGCGGGGCCGCATATTCTTTCGGCCAAAGCGCACGGATTCGGTTTCGGCGTCGTCTGACGGTCAGTAGCCTGAGATGACCGTCGAGTCACAGGAGCAGATTCCGACATGGCTGTGATCCGTACCGTCACCATCGCGCCGGGCGACAACACCGGCTGGCACTATCACCCGGCCCGGGTGCAGGCGGTGCTGCTCGCGGGCACGCTGACGCGGGTGCTGGAGGACAGCACGGTCGAGGTCACGCTGCCGGGCGAGTCCCTGGTCGAGCTGCCGGAGCAGGTTCACATCGGCTACAACCTCGGCGCCGAGCCGGTGGTGATCCTGGCGACCTACCAGGAGGTCGACGGCTGCCCGCTCTCCGTCCCCGCGCCGCGGCCGGCGCTGGACCTGCCGGACGAGCTGATGGCCCGCCTGGGCCTGGGGCCGGTGCTGGTGCGGGGGGCCGCGCCGACGCCGGTGCGCTCCGCGCTCGGTGCGGTCGGCGCCGTCGGTACGGTCGGTACGGTCGGTGGACTGGCCGGCCCGGCGGAGTGCCAGCGCAGCGCCTGAGCCCGTCGGACCCCTGCCTGACAGGCGGGCGCCCGCCCGTCAAGGAACGGGCAGAAGACACTCGAACGAATTAACGCGGCCCGGAACTGGAACTCCAGCTCCGGGCCGCTGCGTTCTCCCCCCAAGGACCAGGTCGGCAGCGGCCGGCCGGAGCCAGACATCACCCCGTCGATGGAGGACCGTCAGACCCCACCAGCGCACCACGGAGGCACCACCCATGATCACTGACCGCACCGCGCCAGCCGCGGCTGCCGCAACCGATCCCCGTCCGGGCCCGTTCCCGTCGGGCCAGGCCACGCCCTACCGGATGACGGTGAGCACCCGTCAGTCCCACGCCGACGCCGTCGCACTGGCCGACCAGTGCCTGGCCGCCTGGCTCAAGCACGAGGGCTACAGCGAGCCCCCGCCGCCGGTCGAGACCCCGCCCCCACCCGAGGCCCCGCCCGGGCTCGACGGGCCGGCGCCGAGCGCCGATCCGGTCGCCACCCGGCACCGCCTGGCCGACCGGGTCCTGTTCGATCGTGACGCCGGCCTGCTGACCGCCCGATCACCGGGGCCGCCCCCCGGCCGCTACTCCCGCCGCAGACTGCGCACCCCCGCGCCGCACGGCACGCACCAACTCACCCTCACCGTGGCCACCGAGAGCGGCGGGCCCAGCTGGATCCGGCTGGAGGCCGAGCACCTGGCCGCCACCTCCGGACTGCGCACCCCGGGGCGCGTGCCGGTCCCCGAGCTCGTCCGCGACCTGCTGCCGCTGCTCGACGCACTGGACGGCGAGAGTGACGTCCGCCCGCTGCCCCGGATCATCGGCGCGGGGGAGGTCGACGGCGTGATCGACGAACTCTGCGACCCGGCCCGCCGGCTGCCCGTCGTGGTGGCCAGCGTCCCGGCCGATCTCGACCCGGCGGCCTGGACCACCGAGCTGGTCAACCCGCTGCTGCACGGCGTGGCCGGCCTCGCGGTGGGCTACGTGCTGGACCCGGGGGCCCGGGTGGCCTTCAACGTCGCGCTGGAGTTCCACACCGTCTACGGCGGCGCGGTGCGCACCTACCTGCCCGAGGTGGATCCGGCCTCCCGCCGGGACGCGCTGCGCCACCTGGTACTGCCCCGGCACCGGATCGAGGGCGAACCCCGCCGGGCCGCCGCGCTGCTGGCCCGCGAGCCGCGCCGGCTGGCCGACCTCGCCCCGCTGCCCGGCCCGCTGGCCCGGGTGCCGGTCCTGCGGGTGCGGCCGGTGCAGCCACCGCGCTCCGCGACGCCGACCGCGACCGCCGGGCCGACCGGGCTGGCCGGGCCGACCGAGCTGACCGAGCTGACCGAGCTCAGGGAGCTCACCGGCGAGTTGGCCCAGGTGCAGCAGGCCGGCGCGGACGAGCTGCAGCGCGTTCGGCGCAGCCTGCACCGCTCCCACCGGCGCGAACTCCACCTGCGCGCCGAGAACGAGCTGCAGAGCACCGCGCTGCGCCGGGTCAGTGCCCAGCTGCGGGTACTGAACAGCAGGCTCTGTCCGCCGGGCGAGGCCGTCCCCGACCGGGCCGCGCTGCTCGCCGAGGACCACACCGGGCCGGCGAGCTTCATCGAACTGCTCGACCGGATGGGCGAGTTCCCGCTGGTGAGCTTCACCGGGGACGAGAAGGAGACGCTCGCGCTGGACGCGCACACCACCGGCGGCAACTGGGTGCGGCTCACCTGGGACGGGCTGACGGCGCTGCAGGAGTACGCCACCGTCGCCGTGCACGGCGCGGCCGGCGGGGACTTCAAGCAGTGGTGCGAGCACGCGCCGGTCGGCGGCAGCCACTTCCCGCCCCGCAAGGCGGTGCGCGGCGAGTCGCGGACGGTCTGCAGCCACACCAAGATGCGGCGCGAGCGGATGTTCACGGTCCCGCCCACCGTTGATCCCAGCGGGCGCGCCTTCATGGGAGCCCATCTGCGGATCGGCGGCGGCCGGACGGCCCCTCGGCTGCACTACCTCGACGACTGTTCGGGCAGCGGTCGCATCTACGTCGGATACATCGGTATGCACCTCACCAACACCAGGACGAACTGACGGTACCGCCCCGCGTTCCCGTTCGGTTCCGCGTCGCCGCTTCGGCCCGTCGGGCCTGGTCGACCGGGCTGCGCGGGGCCGGCGGGGAACCCCGGTCCGGCGGTCTGACTCCACCAGGCCGCCGGACGGTGGAGAATGCTCGCAGGGGGTATGCCTCCCCCAGCTTCCGGCCGGGCCGTCCACCGCGGGTGGGCCTCCGGCTGCCTGCAGTTGACCGGCCACCGCAGAAGTGCCGGACGAGCATGGGGGACCGACCGCCGATGCAGGACTCGACCAAGCGCCAGTCGGCCCTCGACAACGCCTTCGCCCTGCGCGGGGGCTTCCTGGCGTCGATGTTCAACGGGCCCTCGGGCGTGGCGGGCGGGGCCGAACCCGGTGCCCCGGGTGCCGTGTTCGGCGATCCCACGACCGAGTTCTTCGGCGGCGCCGGCCGGCCGGACGGGCCCACGGTCCCAGCCGGTGCCGTCCCCGGGGGCGGGTCGCCGGACCTGGACCCGGCGGTGGCGGAGCTGGGTCGGGTGGCCGAGCAGACCCACCGCCGCACGGCGACCGTCCGCGCCGAACAGCAGCGGCTGGCCGACCTGCTCGGCCGGCTCGCCCTGCCGGTCAGCGCGATGGACTTCGAGAGCCAGCTGCGCAGTTACGAGCCGCGCCCCTACCCGGACGGTCCGCCCGGCGCCGAGGCGGAGCGCGAGCCGCGCTGGGAGGACTTCGTACCGCCCGAGCGGACCGGTGAGCCGGACGCCGCGCCGACCCGGCGCCTGCTGGACTCCGGCTACCAACGCGAGCTGGCCCAGGCCCGGTTGGCCCACCAGCGGGCGCTGCGCCGGTTCCGGACCGAGCGGGCGGCGGCCCCCGACCCGGCCGAGGCGGCCGCCCGGCTCGCCCACGAGCAGGCCGAGCAGGCCCGGGCGCGCGCGGTCCAGGAGTACAACGACAGCCTGGAGGAGTGCCGCCGGGCCTACCGGGAGGCCGAGCCGGCCGCCGTCGAGTCGCTGCTGGAGCGGGCGCTGGCCGCCGCCGAGGCGGCCACGCCCGACCTGCCGGCGACCTGCCGCGCGGTCTTCCGGCCGCTGACCCGCACCGCCGTGCTCGACCTGGACCTGCCCCCGCTGGAGCTGGTGCCCTCACTGGAGGGCTACCGGCTGAGCGGCGACGGCGAGATCACGCCCGTCCCGCGGCCCGGTGCGGACCGCGCGGCCGACTACCTGCGGCTGGTCTCCCGGCTGGCGCTGCGCGCGCTGCAGGCGGTCGACGCGGTGGACACCGACGACATCCTGGCCGGGGTGGTGCTGAACGGCTGGCTGCGCGAGCCGGGCGCGACCTGCCTGCTCACGGTGGACGCGGACCGGGACGCGCTGGCCAGGACCCGGCTGCTGCCGGCCGTCGAGTTCGTCGAGGAGGAGGCCGAGCCGGGCGTGTACGCGGCGGCCGAGCAGGACGAGGCGCTGGTCCAGCTGCGCGAGCTGGGTGCGGCGGTGAGCCCGGACCCGTACGCGCGGGCGGCGGTGCGACCGTCCGCGGTGGCCGGTGCGGCCGTGCCGGCGGTCACCGACCTGTCCTGCGGCGAGTTCGCCGTCCTGGTCCGCGAGCTGTTCACCCGGGGCGGGCTGAGTGACTGGAGCGTGCGGCTTCGCGGCCGGTCGGGGCTGGTGGCCACCGGCAGCGGGGCACCGGGCAGCGCCCTGCCGGGCCGCTGGGTGATCTGCGCCTCGCGGCGGCCCGACGAGGTCGGTGCGCCGGAGGTCCGCACGCTGGCGGAGGCGGTCGAGGAGGAGTCCGCCGGCAACGGCCTGTGGCTGACCACCGGCGGCTTCACCGAGGAGGCGCTGGACCTGGTCGACACCGAGCCCTACCGGCGGATCCACCTCGCGGACGGCGCCGGGTTCCGCGCGCTGGCCGAGACCCACCTGGGCCTGCCGTTGAGCGTGACCGCGCCCTGACCCGGCCGGCTGCCCGGCCCCGGCCCGCCGCCCCGGGGCCGACCCCCCACCGCCGGACCGGTCACCCGGACGACGCCGTCGGCGCGCGGCCCGCTCCGCGGTGGCTCACGCTGGGCCGAAAGGGTGGTGGCCGCCCCGCGTGGGAGTGGCCCCGGGGTCGGGAGCAGCCGGATGACCGCGATACTCGTCGCCGCCGGGGCCTTTCTGATGACGCTGGTCGGCGGTTTCGTCGCCCAGCGCACCGGCGACCGGCGGCACCTGGTGCTCGGCTTCGCCGCCGGGCTGATGCTCGGCGTGGTCGCCTTCGACCTGCTCCCCGAGGCGCTCTCGCAGGCACCGCAGGAGGTCCACGGGGTACCGCAGGCGCTGCTGATGTTCACGGCGGGCTTCCTGACGATCCACTGCGTGGAGCGCGCGGTGGCCATCCACCGGGCGCACGAGAACGAGTACGCCTCGCACACCCACGCACTGGGCCACGCGCACGCCCACGCCGGGCGGGACACCCCGGGGGTGGGCCTGACCGCGGCCGGCGCGCTGGTCGGCCACAGCCTGATGGACGGCTTCGCGATCGGCGCGGCCTTCCAGGCCGGCGGCACGGTCGGCACGGTGGTGGCCATCGCGGTGGTGGCCCACGACTTCGCCGACGGTTTCAACACCTACACGGTGACCCGGTTGTACGGGAACAACCGCCGCCGCGCCCTGAGCCTGCTGGCCGCCGACGCCCTCGCGCCGGTGACCGGGGCGGCGATCACGCTGCTCTTCACCATCCCCGAGCGGATTCTCGGGCTGTACCTGGGCTTCTTCGCCGGCTTCCTGCTCTACCTGGCCACCTCGGACATCCTCCCCGAGGCGCACAGCCCGCACCCCTCGCGCTCCACCCTGCTCTGCACGCTGGTGGGGGTCGGGTTCATGTGGCTGGTGATCGGGCTGGCCGGCTGAGTCGCCCGGCGGGGCGGAGCCGGATGGACCCGGCCGCCCGGCCGGGCCACCGGGGTCAGTCGCGTTCTCCGACCGCCGTGGCGGGCCCCTCGGCGGACTCCCGCAGCGGCCAGCGCCGGCGCATCGCGGCGAGCGCGGCGGTGATCGCCGGGCGGCGCGAGGCCTGGGTCCGCCAGAGCGCGAAGACCCGGCGGGAGGGCTCGGGCACCACGGGCCGGGCGAGCACCTCCGGTGGCAGCGGGCCGCGCCCCAGCCGCGGCACCAGCCCGATGCCCAGGCCGGCGGCGACCAGGGCGATCTGGGTCTCGAACTCGCCCACCTGGTAGAGCACGTCCGGCTCCTCACCGGCCTCCCGCAGGGTGCGCACCAGCCAGTCGTGGCAGATGTTGCCCGGCGGCACGCTGATCCAGCGCTGCCCGCGCAGCCGGGCGACCGGCAGTTCGGGGCTCGCGGCGAGCGGGTGGTCGCGGTGCAGCAGCAGGTCGACCGGGTCCAGGCCGAGGTTCAGCCGGGAGAGCCCCTCCGGGACCGCCAGCGGGACGCTGGGCCAGTCCTGCACCAGGGCCAGGTCCACCTCGCCGCGGGCCACCAGCTCCGCCGCCGGGTAGGGATCGCTCTCCAGCAGCCGCACCTCCAGCTCGGGACAGCTCACCCGCAGGTCCGCCAGCGCCCCGGGCAGCAGGCCCCGGGCACCGGTGGGGAAGGCGGCCACCAGCAGCCGGCCCACCGCCTGTCCGCGCTGCTCCTCCAGGGTGACCTCGGCCTGCTCGACCAGCGCCAGCACCCGCTGGGCGGTGGCGGCCAGCTCCCGGGCCGCGTCCGTCAGCACGACGCCGCGCCCCTGGCGCTCCAGCAGCACGGTCCTGGTCTCCCGCTCCAGCTTGGAGATCTGCTGGGAGATCGCCGAGGAGGTGAAGCCGAGCGAGGCCGCGGCCCTGCCGACCGACCCGTGCACCGCGACCGCGTGCAGGGCCCGGAGCCGTCCGAGATCCATCATGGGACGAGTATGCGCCATTGGTTAGCAGTACTGAAGAATGGGGTTCAGCATTCTTCGCTGGTGCTGAAGAGTCTGCTCGGCGATGCTCGGGGCATGCCCGCACCGACCGCGCCCGCCGGCGCACCCACCGCTGCCATGAGTCCTCGTCACATCGCGCTGGCCGTCCTGGTCGCCGCCGTCTGGGGCCTGAACTTCGTCCTGATCGACATCGGCCTGAAGAACTTCCCGCCGCTGCTCTTCTGCGCCCTGCGCTTCGCCGTGGTGGCGGTGCCCGCGGTCTTCCTGGTGGGCCGGCCCGGGGTGCGGTGGCGCTGGATCCTGGCGGTGGGCCTCGTCCTCGGCGTGGTGAAGTTCGGCGCGCTCTTCCTGGGCATGCACGCCGGGATGCCGGCCGGTCTCTCCTCGCTGGTGCTGCAGAGCCAGGCGATCTTCACCGCGCTCTTCGCGGCCGCGATGCTGCGCGAGCGCCCGGCTCCGCAGCGGGTCGCCGGGCTGGCGATCGCCTCGGCCGGCATCCTGTTGGCCGCCGCCGACCTCGGACCGGTGGGGCCCGGCAAGGCGTTCGCCCTGGTCATCGCCGCTGCGGCGGCCTGGGGCCTGTCCAACGTGCTGACCCGCAAGGCGGCGCCGCCGGACATGCTGCGCTGGATGGTCTGGGTCAGCGCGGTGCCCCCGCTGCCGCTGCTCGCCCTCTCCCTGGTGGTGGAGGGGCCGCGCGCCGACCTGCACGCGCTGGCCGCGATCACGCCGGTGGGACTCGGCACGGTCCTGTACGTGGGCCTGCTCTCCACCCTCTTCGGCTTCGCGGCCTGGGGCTTCCTGCTGCGGACCTACGACGCGAGCGCGGTGGCGCCGTACTCGCTGCTGGTCCCGGTCTTCGGGATGTCCTCGGCGTGGCTGCTGCTCGGCGAGTCCGTCACGCCGGTGGCCGGCGGTGCGGCGCTGCTGGTGCTCGCCGGGATCGGGCTGCTCGCCCTGCGGCCGCGAGGTTCGCGCCGGCGGGCTGCCGGGGACCTGCTGCGCGCGGACCGGCCGCGCGCGGACGTGCCGCGTGCGGACGGGCTGGTGGACGGGCTCGCGCGCAGTGAGCCGGCCGTCAGCGGTTGAGCGGACTGTGCGCCGCGGCGGGCGGGGGGCGGCCGGTCAGCGGCCGCAGCCGGCCGCCGGGGCCCGGTGGGCCGCCTCGGCCGCCGGCAGCACCCGCAGCATGACCGCCACGTCCGCCGGATCGGTGTCGCTGAAGTACTCCTCGGCCACCGCCTGGCGGACCTGGGCGAGGCGTTCGAGTGCGGCCCGGCCGTCCGTGGTCAGCGCCAGGCCGACCGCGCGCCGGTCGGCCGGATCGGGGATCCGCTCGACCAGCCCGGCCTGCTCCAGCGCGTCGACCACGGTGGTGGCCGAGCGGGGGGCGATGTTCAGCCGGTCGGCGAGCTCGCTCAGCCGCATCGCCCGGCCCGGCGTCTCGCAGGCCTCGGCGTGGGCCAGCACGCGCAGCGCGCGGCTCTGGCCGGGGGTGATGCCGTACGGCTCCAGCTGGTGGATGGTGCGGCGGCGGATCCGCTTGATCGCCCGGGTGAGCTCGTCGGCGAGCTCGGCCACCCCGTCGGCCGCCCCCTCGGTCACGGTGCCGGACCCGGTGTCGATCCCTGCCCCGACCACCGCGTCGGTCGCCGGATCCGAGGCCGGCCCGGCGGCCGGTGTACCGGCCGGGCCGGTGGCGCGGCGGTCGGCGTGATCGGTGGGCGAGCTGGTCATGCGGGGGCTCCTCGGCGGGGGAAGTGCGCCCAGGGTATCGGTCCGCAGCAGTAAGGAGCCAGTCACATGGTGAGCTAAGCTCAGCATATGGGCGGCGGTGCCCCGCACCGCTCGCCACCGTCCCGTGGCCCGCCGTCCGGCGGCGGGCCCGCGGCCCCGTCGTCGTTCGCCTGGAGGAACCCGTGTCCCGCTCCGAAGCCCGCGTCGCCACCGACCGCTCCGCCCGCTACGCCAAGCAGCTCGCCTCGCACCTCGGCCGCAAGGTCACCGCACACTTCGACGCCGACTCCGGGCGTGCCGACCTGGTCTTCAGCGCCGGCACCGCCACCCTGCAGGCCGAGCCCGACGCGCTGCTGCTCAGCGTCGAGGGCGCGGCCGACGACCTGGCCGGCCTGGAGGACGTCGTGGGCCGCCACCTGGTCCGCTTCGGCAGCAAGGACGAGCTGGTGGTGGAGTGGCACCGGGACAACGGCGAGGCGGGCCTGGTCCACCGCAACGCGGGCGAGGCCGCGGGCGAGTAGCCGGCCCGTCCGCGCGGACGGGCCGGCTCTGCGCGGACCGGGCGGGCCCGGCGGCGTCAGCGGTCGGGGTGCGGCAGCCACCGGCTCAGGCCCCAGAGCAGCAGCCCGGCCAGCGACCAGCCGGCCAGCACGTCCAGGAACCAGTGGTAGTCGCACCAGATCAGCCCCGCCCCGACCCCCAGGCCGGCCAGCGCGGTGACGGCGTGCAGCTGCCGGCGGGCCCGACGGGCCAGCGTGCGGCCGACCAGCAGCGCGCCGACCCCGTACGCGATGCAGGCCGTGCTGGTGTGTCCGGAGGGGTACCAGCCCAGCTGGTCGGGTGCGAGCGGGATCCCGAAGGGTCCCGGTCGGGCGAAGTACGCCTTCGCCGGTATCACCAGCAGCGGAATCGCCAGCGCCGCGAGCGCGGCCACCGGCACGGGCAGCCACCAGCGCCGTCGCCCGACGCGGCGGGCCCGCCAGGCCGCCAGCGCGCCGGCGCCGAGCAGGGCCGGGACGGCCGGCACCGCGTTGCCGAGGTCGGAGAGCCACTGGGCGACCTGGTCGAGCGCCGGGCTGTGCAGGTGGTGCCGCAGGTACGCCACGGTCGTGCGGACCCGCCGGTCCACTCCCAGCAGCGGGCCGGTGTCGGCGACCTGCCAGGAGACCGCCCCCAGCAGCACGGCCAGCGCGGCCGGCACGGCGACGGAGGAGGCGGCCCGGGCGGCGAGCGCGTACCCGCGCTCCACCGGCGACGGGGGCCGCGCGGGAACCGGGGCGGGAGTCGGGGTCGGGGCAGAGGCGTGGGCCGGGTCGGCGGCGTGCGCCGGGACAGGGGTGAGCCGCCCCGGGACGGGGGGGAGAGTCCCGGGGCGGCTGGGGTGATCGCCGCTCCGTGCGCCCCGGGGGGTGTGGGCCGGACGGCCGGTCGATCGGTCCTGTGTCGGCGCCACGGTGGGCGCCTGGTTGTCCTCGCAGGCCGGAACTTCGGCCGCTGGATGAGGCTCGCTGTCCATCTGTCATGACACTACGTCAAGCGGATTGCCCCGGGACCGGGCTCCCCGGGGTTCGCACAGCATCTTCACCCCGCGCGGTGCAACCTCCACGGCGGCCCGTGCGTCCACGCAACCGTGCGCCCGGGCCGTGGGGCCCGGGCGCACAGGTGGTCCTGCGGGGTGGGGAGTTGACGCACCGTCGGCTTACGGCGGGCGGTGGCTCCCCGGTGGGATCAGATGCCCGCGAAGGCGTTCTCGATGATGTCCAGGCCCTCGGTCAGCAGGTGCTCCGGCATCACCAGCGGCGGCAGGAAGCGCAGCACGTTGCCGTAGGTGCCGGCGGTCAGCACGACCAGGCCCTCGGCGTGGCAGGCCTTCGCCACGGCGGCGGTGACCTCCGGGTTGGGCTCCTTGCTGCCCGGCTTGACCAGCTCGATGGCGATCATCGCGCCGCGGCCGCGGACCTCGCCGATCTCGAAGCGGTCGGAACCGGCGAACTTCTCCTGCATCGCGCGCAGGCGGCCGAGCATGACCTCGCCGATCTGCCGGGCCTTCGCGTTGAGGTCCAGCTCCTTCATGGTCTCGATCGAGCCCAGTGCGGCGGCACAGGCCACCGGGTTGCCGCCGTAGGTGCCGCCCAGGCCGCCGGCGTGCGCGGCGTCCATGATCTCGGCGCGGCCGGTCACCGCGGCCAGCGGCAGGCCGCCGGCGATGCCCTTGGCGGTGGTGATCAGGTCCGGGACGATGCCCTCGTCGTCACAGGCGAACCACTGGCCGGTGCGGCAGAAGCCGGTCTGGATCTCGTCCGCGACGAAGACGATGCCGTTGGCCTTCGCGTACTCCACGATGGCCGGCAGGAAGCCCTTGGCCGGCTCGATGAAGCCGCCCTCGCCCTGGATCGGCTCGATGATGATCGCGGCGACGTTCTCCGCGCCGATCTGCTTGTTGATCATGTCGATCGCCTGCGCGGCGGCCTCGGCGGCGCAGTTCTCCGCACCGGTCAGCCAGCGGTAGGGGTAGGCGACCGGAACGCGGTAGATCTCCGGCGCGAACGGACCGAAGCCCTGCTTGTAGGGCATGTTCTTCGCCGTCAGGCCCATGGTGAGGTTGGTCCGGCCGTGGTAGCCGTGGTCGAACACCACGACGGCGGTGCGCTTGGTGTGGACGCGGGCGATCTTCACCGCGTTCTCGACGGCCTCGGCGCCCGAGTTGAAGAGCGCGGTGCGCTTGTCGTGGTCGCCCGGGGTCAGCTCGTTGAGCTGCTCGGCCACCGCCACGTAGCCCTCGTACGGGGTCACCATGAAGCAGGTGTGGGTGAAGGCGGCCAGCTGCTCTGTGGCCTTGGCGACCACCGCGGCCGCGCTGTTGCCGACGTTGGTCACGGCGATGCCGGAGCCGAAGTCGATCAGGCTGTTGCCGTCCACGTCCTCCAGCACACCGCCGCCCGCGCGCGCGACGTACACGGGCAGCGTGGTCCCGACGCCCGCCGCGACCGCGCCGAGCTTGCGGGCCTGCAGCTCCTGCGACTTCGGGCCGGGGATCGCGGTGACCAGACGGCGCTCCTGCGGGAGCAGCGGTGCGGCGCTCATGGGGTGTCTCCAGACGTGGCGATGTGGAAGGGGCGTGGGCTCCGTACGTACCAGGATGGCTCGGCGCCTCGCCGGACGTAGCGGTGCTGGTCGCTGGTTATCAGCTCGGATCGATCGGCTCGGACAGCTCGGACGGCTGAGGTCGAATCGGCTCGGTCCTCGCAGGCTAAGGCCGCCACCACGGCCCCGGCATGCGCCACTCGGGCACACTGCGCCGACAGACTTGTCCGGCCCGGCCACTACCCGCCCCCGCTCGCGCCGACCCCGCCGCGAGCGGGCGCTCCACTACATTGAGCGCGGGCGTGTCGCCGGCGGGGCGGCATGGGTATGCAGACTGCCGGGTGCCACGGGGCAAGGGAGCGCGACCGCAATGGGACTGGACGGCACACAGGGACCCCGGACGGGCCTGGCGGGGGAGGACACACGAGGCCCAGCAGTCCCGAGCCTGCCCCGTCAGCCACCGCGCCGCAGCCTCCCGTTGGACCTAGTCGCCTGGGTGGCGGAGCGGCGGCCTCAGGCCGCACCGGGCATCTACCGCCTCAGGCATCTGCCCCCCGAGGCGACCGCCGAGGGGTCGTCACCGCAACCGGCTCGCGCCTTGTTGCTGCGGGCGGGGGCCAACCTGCTGACGTTCCTGCTGGCATACCGCTACGGCATGCCGGCGGTGATGTACACCGCCGGATACCTGGGGTGGTTCCACGGACTCTCGGCGGATCAGTTCAATGTCGTCGCATCGCTGATGAACCTGGTCCTGGTCATCCTGTTCATCGCCCTATTCGGCCGCATGGGCCGGTGGACCGAGGTGTACCGGCGCTACCTCTCGCCCCGGGGGTTCAGCCGGAACGTTCGTCCCGTGCTGGCCAAGATCGTGACGAACGACGGCCCGCCCGAGGCCGGCAGGCCGGATGGCGGCGAGCGGGCGACCCCCGAGTCCCCCGCCTCCGCTGATCCCTGGGGGGTTCTGCGGGGGGCGGGGTTGGGGGAGGCGTTGGCGGGGGTGGATGCGGATACCCGGGCGGGGCGGGTGAGTGATGTCGACTACGTGCGCATCCACCGGGTGTGGCAGGAGGTGGTCGCCGAGCCGGGGCTGGTCGGGGCGTTCGGGGAGCAGGTGGCGGCGCGGGGGGCGGCGGCGTGTGCGCACCCGTCGGAGGCGCGGGACCTGTCGGTGCGGGTGGCGGAGCACGATCTGCTGGTGGGGCAGGTGAGGTTGGGGACGGCGCAGGACGTGCCGAAGAATCCGGCCGCGCACCGGGGGGCGGGGTTCGCGCTGGACCAGGAGCTGCTGGCGACCTCGCTGCTGGCGGTGGGGCCGGCCGGGACGGGGAAGACGGTGCGCCTGGCGCGACCGGTGGCGGAGGCGCTCTGTCTGCAGGCGCTGGCCCGGACCGCGTGCGTGGTGGTGATGGGGGCGGCCGAGGCGGAGCTGGGGCCGGACGGTTCGTACGACGTGGTGATCGCCCCGGGTGACGCGTCCTCGCCGTACGGGCTGGACCTGTACGGCGCGGCGCAGGACCCGGACGGGGCGGCCGCCCGGTTGGCGGACGCGCTGCTGCCCGACGAGCTGGCCTCGCGGGCGGAGAGCGCGCGGATCGCGCTGCAGCAGGTGGTCGGCCCGTTCGAGGCGGCGTTCGGGCGCTACCCGGGGCTGCGGGAGCTGCGCGCGCTGCTGGGCGGGGAGGCGGCGAGCTGGGAGGCGCTGGTCGAGGCGCTGCGGGAGCGCAAGGTGCTGGCGCTGCACGAGCCGGACGTGCAGCAGCGGCGTGGCCGGCACGGGCAGGCGGACGACCCGGGGGTGCTGCTGGCCGACCGCCTGGCGCTGCTGGACCGGCCGGCCTTCGCGGGGTGCTTCAGTCCGGTGGGGGAGGGGGACCGGCCGGCCTTCGCGATGCGGGCGCTGGAGCATCCGCTGCGGGTGCGGGTGAAGCTGCCGGAGCGCAGCCACCCGGAGGCGGCGCGGATCCTGTCGCGGTTGGTGGTGGGGCAGTTCCTGCAGGCCGCGGTGGCCCGCCGGGACCGCTCGCTCTTCGCGGGGCTGGTGGTGGACGACGCCTCGGCGGCGCTGGACACCGCGGCGGTGCAGGGGTTGCGGCGGCTGCGCGGGGCCAACGCGGGCGCGGTGCTGCTGCTGCGCAGCCTGGTGGATCTGCCGGAGGCGCTGCGGGCGCCGCTGTTCGGCGCGGTGGGCTGCCGGATGGCCTTCCCGGGGATCGCCCCCTGGGACGGGCGGCTCTTCTCGGAGGCGTGGGGCACGGTGCTGGTGCGCGAGCGCGCGGTGACGCTGGCGCCGGACACCTCGGGCGGGCTGCTGCGCAAGGCGGGCCGGCTGGGGCGCAAGGCGCTGTCGGGGACCACGGCGCAGACCGAGAGCGTCACCACCCGGGAGGTGGAGCGGGAGCGGTGGTCGCCCTCGGACCTGGCGCACGCGCTGCCGGGCGGCCACACGGTCGTCTCGCTGACCACGGTGACGGGGGAGCAGGTGCCGCCGCTCCTGGTGGACCTGCGGAGCTGACACCGCGCCGACGGCCCCGAGCCGGTGCCGAGCTGAGCTGGCGCTCTGACGCGGGGTAGTCGTGCGGTCGGCGCTCGGTTAGCTACGCGGCGGTGGGTTCGGCGCCACGGCTTGTCCGCAGCGTCCATAATGGGAGCGACAGCGGGAGTGATGCTCCTCTGAGTGACCGCGGACCCGCTGACCCCGTGTACCCGTGTTCCTCCGCGCTTCTTCCGCCGCTCGGCCGCAACGAGGCCGCCGGGTCGTCCCACCGAAGGTGCCATGCCCCCCACACTCGCCTCCGTCGTGCGCAACTCCTCGCTCCACCTCACGGTCCTCGCCGGCGCGGACCACCTGGAGCGCCCGGTCCGCTGGGTGCACACCAGTGAGCTGGACGACCCCACACCGTTCCTGGAGGGTGGCGAGCTGCTGCTCACCACCGGGATCAAACTCGGCAAGAGCAGCAAGAGCCTGCAGGCGTACGTCCACCGGTTGGCCGACGCCGGCGTGGTGGGCCTGGGGCTGGGCGTGGGCCTGTCGCACACCGAGGTGCCGCAGCCGCTGGTGGAGGCGGCGGCGCAGCGCGGGCTGCCGCTGCTGCGGGTGCCCGAGCCGACGCCGTTCATCGCCATCAGCAAGGCGGTCTCGGCGGCGCTGGCGGCCGAGCAGTACGAGGCGGTGACCACCAGCTTCGAGGCGCAGGACGAGCTCACCCGGGCCGCCCTGGGGCAGAACGGCACGGCCGCGGTGGTGCGCAAGCTGGCGGCCCGGCTGGGCGGCTGGGCGGCGCTCTACGACAGCTCCGGCGCGCTCTCGGTGGTGGCGCCGGACTGGGCGGCCCGGCGGGCGGCCCGGCTGGCCTCCGAGGTGGACCGGCTGCGCCGCCGGCCGGCCCCCGCGAGCGCGGCGCTGCAGGGACGCGCGCCGGGCTTCGACACCGCGGACGAGGACTTCGTGGTGGTGCAGTCGCTCGGTGCGGACCGCCGGGCGCGCGGCTTCCTCGCGGTCGGCACCGAGGACCGGATCACCCCCACCGAGCGGTACGTGCTGAACGCGGCGGTCGCGCTGCTCACCCTGACCCTCGAGCGCTCGCGCGAGCTGCGCTACGCCGAGGAGCGGATGGGTGCGGCGCTGCTGCGCCTGGTGCTGGCCGGCCAGGTGCCGACCGCCCGGCAGGTCGCCACCGGGCTCTTCGGCGGACTGCCCGAGGGGACGATACGGGTCCTGGTGGCCGGGACCGCGCCGGGCGCCGAGCGGGCCGAGGGCGAGGTCCCGCTGCACGACCTCGCCGAGCTGGCCGAGCGCGCCGAGCAGGCGGGCGGCCGGGCCGGCGAGAAGCTGCTGGTGGCGCGCGAACCGGCGGGCAGGGACGGCCGGGACACGAAGGACGGCAAGGACGCGAAGGACGGTAAGGACGGCAAGGACGCGGCGCCGCACCCCGAGCGGCTGGTGCTGCTCGCGGTGGACGGCGGCGCGGTGCACCGGGCCTGCCTGGGCGCGGTGGAGGAGCACGAGGGGCTGGCGCTGGGCGTCTCGGCGCCGGCCCCGGTCGAGGAGGCCGGCGCGGCCTACGCGCAGGCGGAGCGCGCGCTCGCGGTGGCGCTGCGCGGCGGCCGCCGCTCGGTGGGGCACGAGGAGGTCGGCGCCGGCTCGCTGCTGCCGCTGCTCGGCGAGGACGCGGTGGCGGCCTTCGCCGAGGGACTGCTGCGCCCGCTGCGCGACCACGACCGCACCGCCCGCGGCGACCTGGTGGCGAGCCTGCGGGCCTGGCTCTCGCGGCACGGCCAGTGGGACGCGGCCGCCGCGGACCTCGGCGTGCACCGCCACACCCTGCGCTACCGGATGCGCCGGGTGGAGGAGCTGCTCGGCCGCTCGCTGGACGACACCGACGTGCGGATGGAGCTCTGGCTGGCCCTGCGCTCCGGCGAGGACTAGTCGGACCGGGGGAGCGGAGCAGGTCCGGGCGGGCCGGGAGTAGGCCGAGCTGGAGTGATCGTTGGCCCGCTCGCTCCCGAGTGGACAAACCGACTTCCCCGTCCGTCGCCCTACCGTGGGAACGGCGCCACAGCTGTGGGGCAGCGACGACGAGGAGAGGGCCGGTACCACCGTGACCACCACCACGACCCATGCATTCTGGCTGGCCGGCCGCCAGGAGACCGGCGAGAGCACCTTCGAGGTCCGCCACCCCTGGGACGACAGCCTGGTCGCCACGGTCGGCGTGCCCACCGACGCGCAGGTGGACGAGGCGGTCGAGGCCGCCGTCGCCGCCGTGCCGGTCTTCTCCGCCACCCCCGCGCACGTGCGCGCCGCGGCCCTGGACCACGTGGCCCGCCGGCTGACCGAGCGCACCGAGGAGATCGCCCGGCTGATCACCGCCGAGAACGGCAAGCCGGTCAAGTGGGCCCGCGGCGAGGTCGGCCGCGCCGCCTCGGTCTTCCGCTGGGCCGCCGAGGAGGCCCGCCGCACCAACGGCGAGACCATGCGCCTGGACACCGACCCGGGCGGCACCGGCCGCTTCGCGGTGGTCCGCCGCTTCCCCAAGGGCGTGGTGCTGGGCATCGCCCCGTTCAACTTCCCGCTGAACCTGGTGGCCCACAAGGTGGCGCCGGCGATCGCGGTGGGCGCGCCGATCATCCTCAAGCCGGCCCCGGCCACCCCGCTCAGCGCGCTGCTGCTCGGTGAGCTGCTGGCCGAGACCGACCTGCCGGTCGGCGCCTGGAGCGTGCTGCCGGTGGAGAACGCCAAGATGCCGGCGCTGGTCCAGGACGACCGCCTGCCGGTGATCTCGTTCACCGGTTCGGACAAGGTCGGCTACCAGATCATGGACTCGGTGCCGCGCAAGCACGTCACGCTGGAGCTCGGCGGCAACGCCGCGGCCGTGGTGCTCGCCGACTGGTCCTCGGAGGCCGACCTGGAGTGGGCGGCCACCCGGATCGCCACCTTCGCCAACTACCAGGGCGGCCAGTCCTGCATCTCGGTGCAGCGGGTGATCGCCGACGCGACCGTCTACGACGCGCTGGTGGAGAAGGTCGTCGCCAAGGTCCAGGCGCAGGTCACCGGCAACCCGGCCGACGACGCGGTCGACGTGGGCCCGCTGGTCGACGAGAACGCCGCCAGGCGCGTCGAGTCCTGGGTGGACGACGCGGTCGCCAAGGGGGCCAAGGTGCTCACCGGCGGCACCCGGGACGGTGCGAGCTACGCGCCGACCGTGCTGACCGAGCTGCCCGCCGACGCGATCCTGGCCACCGCCGAGGTCTTCGGCCCGGTCCTGTCGCTGCACCGGGTGGAGTCCACGGACGAGGCCTTCGCGGCCGTCAACGACTCGAAGTTCGGCCTGCAGGCGGGCGTCTTCACGCACGACGTGCAGACCGCCTTCCGGGCCCACCGGGAGCTGCAGGTCGGCGGCGTGATCATCGGTGACGCCCCCTCCTACCGCGCCGACCAGATGCCCTACGGCGGGGTCAAGGACTCCGGTGTGGGCCGCGAGGGCGTCAAGTACGCGATGGACGACTTCACCTACGAGCGCGTCCTGGTGCTGACCGGCCTCGACCTCTAGGCCTCGACCGCCGGGTCCTGACCTCCGGGTCCTGACCTCCGGGCCTCGACCGCCGGGTCCCGCGCCCGACTCCGACGCCCCGTCACCGCAGGCCGGTGCCGGGGCGTCGCGCTGCCCGCGCGCCCCCTGGGGGTGCGGTCCGGCCCCCGCCGGGTGGGGGCCGGCCGGGCGGGCAGGCCACAATGGGTCCCATGAACTCGCTCGCCCATCCGCAGCTGCGCTTCACCCCGGTCGTCGACGATCCGTCAGGTCCGCGGGAGCTGGTGATCCTGGGGTCCACCGGTTCGATCGGCACCCAGGCCATCGACATCGTGCTCCGCAACCCGGACCGGTTCAAGGTGGTCGCCCTCTCGGCGGCCGGCGGGCAGGTCGAGCTGCTGGCCGAGCGGGCGCTGCGGCTGGGCCTGCACACCGTCGCGGTGGCCCGGCAGGCGGCCGAGCCGGCGCTGCGCGCGGCGCTCG
>NZ_BAAALF010000140.1:0-21537 GCF_039528135.1 Kitasatospora nipponensis
CGGATCGGCCGCCGGCCGCCACCGCTCGGCCGTCGGCGGCGGGCGCGTCGGCCGTGGGCAGCGCGATGGTCCGCAACTGCAGGGTCTGGTCGGCGAGCCAGGGGTACTCGCTCGGCTGCTCCGGCTCCGGGGCGGGCTCGTAGACGCCCCAGCCGTCGGCGTCCGACTGCTGGGGCCGCTGGGGCTGTGGGGGCTGCTGGTAGCCGCGGTACGCGTCCTGGCCGTGCCCCTGCTGCCCGTAGCCCGGCGTCTGGTGGCCCAACTGCTGCTGACCTGGTTGCTGGTGGCCGGGCTGCTGGTGGCCCGGCTGCTGCCCGGGCTGCTGGTAGCCGCGGTACGCGTCCTGGCGCCCCTCCGGGCGCACCGCCGTCACGTTCTCAGCCCCGACCGATCACCGGGGCCAGGCCGGCCGACCGGCCGACCGCCTCCGGGTCACCGCACTCGGCCAGCCAGTTGGCGAGCATCCGGTGGCCGCCCTCCGTGAGCACCGACTCGGGGTGGAACTGCACGCCCTCCACCGGCAGGTCGCGGTGCCGCAGTCCCATGATGACCCCGCTGGCGGTGCGCGCGGTGACCACCAGTTCGGCCGGCACGGTGGCCGGCTCCACGGCCAGCGAGTGGTAGCGGGTCGCGGTCATCGGCGAGGGCAGGCCGGCGAAGACGCCGCCGTCCTCGTGGTCGACCGGCGAGGTCTTGCCGTGCAGCAGTTCGGGCGCCCGGCCGACCACCGCGCCGTAGGCGACCGCGATCGACTGCAGGCCCAGGCAGACCCCGAAGAGCGGCAGGCCGATCGCCGCGCAGTGCCGCACCATCTCGATGCAGACGCCGGCCTCCTCGGGCGCGCCGGGGCCCGGGGAGAGCAGCACCCCGTCGTAGCCGGCGTCACCGTCGCGGCGGGCGGCCTTCTGCACCGTCAGCTCGTCGTTGCGCACCACTTCACAGGTCGCGCCCAGCTGGTAGAGGTACTGGACCAGGTTGAAGACGAAGCTGTCGTAGTTGTCCACCACGAGGATCCGCGGCGCGGTGACGGACGCGGTGACGGGTTCGGTGACAGGCGAGGCCATGCGTGCTGACTCCGGTTGAGGTACGGGGGTGCTGGGGCGGTCGGCGGGCGGCACCCGGACGGGCGCGGGGCCGCTCAGCCGGTCCCGCCGTTGTCCACAGTGACGTCGTTGAAGGGGAGCAGCGGTTCCGCCCAGGGGAAGACGTACTGGAAGAGGACGTAGACCACCACGAGCACCAGGACCAGCGAGATGACCGCCCGCACCAGGGTGTTCCCCGGCAGATGGCGCCAGATCCAGCCGTACATGGTGCTCCCTCTCTGATGGGCAGTGGGGACCAGCGTAGACCTCGAACCTGTGCGGGACGGCGGCTGAGGGCGATCCGACCGTTTCGCCCGACCGTGCGCCGCCCCACCGGGCCCGGGTGCCGCGCGGCGCGCCTACTGCCCGGTGGCGGTGCGCAGGTCGACGGTCCCGGTGTAGCCGGGCATCGTCAACGCGGTGCTCTCCTGCACCTTCCACCCCAGGCCGTACGCCGTGACGTACTGCAGGTAGTTGCGGATCGAGGGGTCGGCGTCCACCGCCGCCCGCAGCTCGGGGACCTTGCCGACCGCCCTGATCACGTAGGGCGGCGAGTAGACCCGGCCCTGCAGCAGCAGCGTGTTGCCCACGCAGCGCACCGCGCTGGTGGAGATCAGCCGCTGGTCCATCACCTGGATGCCGGCCGCGCCGCCGCGCCACAGGGCGTTGACCACCGCCTGGATGTCCTGCTGGTGGATCACCAGGTCGTTGACGCCGGGATCGGGCACCCCGGGGATCCGGGCGGTGGCGTCGGGCGGCGCGTCGTTGAGGGTGACGGTCAGCCCGGGCCCCTGCAGCGGGTCCAGCCCGGCCTGCTGGCGCAGCCGGGCGAGCTCGTCGGCGTCGGCCGGGTTGTGGCCCTGCTGGCGGGCCAGCTGGTCGGCCCGCTGCTGCTCGCCGGCCAGGTCCGACTGCGCCTGCTGGTTCTGGTCGCTGCGCTGCTGTATGACGTCGCTCAGCCGCAGCAGCGAGTTGTCGGAGCGCAGGTCGATGCCGCGGGCCGCGTGCGCGCTGACGTAGAAGAGCACACCGGCCAGCGCGAAGACGCCACAGGTCAGGGCACGTCCGACAATTCGGACCGAGGTCGAACGGGTGGCGGGCGGGTCGGCGGGAGCCTGCGCGGGAATCGAGGAATTCTGCACCGTACCCTTATCTCCTTCCGACCCGGCGAGCCACTACGCTAACGGACGCCGGTGGCATGTGCGGAGCTCCATTCGTACGAACCCGGCCCCCACAGCCGCCCGCCGCACCCCGCTGCATCCTGCGCGGTCTCACAGCGCATCGACAGGAGAGCTCCTCGTGCCGAAGTCTCGACTCCGCAAGAAGTCCGACTACACCCCGCCGCCGTCGTCGACGGCGACCGCGGTCAAGATCAGCTCGGGCCGGAGCTGGGTGGCTCCCGTCATGCTCGGGCTGTTCCTGATCGGGCTGGTCTGGATCGTCACGTACTACGTGACGAGCGGCAGCTGGCCGGTGGAGTCCTGGGGCAACTGGAACATCCTGGCCGGCTTCGGCTTCATCGCCGCCGGCTTCGGCGTCTCCACCCAGTGGAAATGACCTCCACCCACTGAGCGCCTCTCCGGGACCGTCCCGCCGAGCCGGTGGGACGGTCCGTCGTGCTGCCCGGAACCGGCACGCTCCAGTCGTACCGTCCGCTTATCCACACGGTTATCCACAGTGGGGAAAAGTCAACCCAGCCTGTGGATAACTTTCCCGGCCCGGTGGATACCACACGCCCCCCGACCGCCGGTCAGCCCCCGGTCGGACCGTCGAACCCGCAGCGGGACACGCGTAGATCAGGCGCCCGTGACCACTCCGGCGCACAGCCTGTGCGCAGGTCACTGCGGACTGTGGACAACCTGCGCCCACGGCGACCGCCAGCCGCACACACCGTGATCGAATCGGTGCGCCCGGTGGTACACCCGCTCGACGGGCTCAGCCCGTGAAGCGGGCCGTCCCCAGCAGCACCATCGCCAGCACCACCCCGAGCATCAGCACCACGGTGCCCGCCTGGACCAGGTCCCGGTGCGCCCGCGGGGCGTGCATCATGCCGATGCCGGTCAGCACCCCGGCCACCAGCCCACCGACGTGGGCGCGCCAGTCGATGCCCGGCACCGAGAAGGTGATCACCAGGTTGAAGACGATCAGGGCCACCACCGGGCCGACCGGCAGCCGGGTCGCCCGGTACAGCACCGCGGTCGCGCCGAAGATCCCGAAGATCGCCCCCGAGGCGCCCAGCGACTGCACGTCCTGGCCGGAGACCAGGAAGACCAGCGCGCTGCCCGCCAGGCCCGAGACCAGGTAGAGCGCCAGGTAGCGCAGCCGCCCCAGCACCCGCTCCAGGGTCGGGCCCATCCACCACAGCGCCAGCATGTTGGAGGCGATGTGCAGCGGCGTGACGTGCAGGAAGACCGCCGTGACCAGGCGGTACCACTGGTCCGGGCCGGCGGCCACGCCGTACGCCGTGCCGGTGTGCGGCGAGACGTAGCTCATCAGCTCCCACTGGCCGGCCAGCGAGGTGTGCAGGTAGCCGGCCAGCAGGAAGACCACCGCGTTGATCCCGATCAGGACCTTGGTGACCAGGGCGCCGTCGCCGCTCAGCCGCCCGCCGAAGCGGGTGGTGGCGGGAGCGGGCTGCGGGGCCTGCGGCGCCTGCTCACCGCCGACGCAGCTCGGGCAGTGGAAGCCCACCGAGGCGTCGATCATGCACTGCGGGCAGATCGGCCGGCCGCAACGCGAACAGCCGATGCCGGTCTCCCGCTCGGGGTGGCGGTAGCAGCGCGGCAGCACCGGTGCCGGGGGCACCTGGTCCGCATCGGGCGTGCCGGGCTCGTCCTGGACCATCCGGGCCATCCTCCTCATGACGGATCCCGGTGACCCCCGCGCCGAACGCGGGACCACCGGGACCGTCCAGGCTACTGCCGTCACCACGGCGCCGACAGCGTCAGCGCTTGGCGATCTCCACCGACTGGATCACCACGTCCTGGACCGGGCGGTCACCGCGGGCGGTCGGGACCGCGATGATCTCGTCCACGACCTTCTGGCTGGCCGGGTCGAGGACCTCGCCGAAGATGGTGTGCTTGCGGGTCAGCCAGGCGGTGGGCACCGCGGTGATGAAGAACTGCGAGCCGTTGGTGCCCGGGCCGGCGTTGGCCATGGCCAGCAGGTAGGGGCGGTCGAACGAGAGGTCCGGGTGGAACTCGTCGGCGAACTTGTAGCCCGGGCCGCCGGTGCCGGTGCCCAGCGGGTCGCCGCCCTGGATCATGAAGTCCTTGATGACCCGGTGGAAGACCGTGCCGTCGTAGAGCTTCTCGTTCGACTTCTTGCCGGTCCGCGGGTCGACCCACTCGCGGGAGCCCTCGGCGAGCTCCACGAAGTTCTTGACCGTCTTCGGAGCGTGATCGGGGAACAGCTTGATCACGATGTCGCCGTGGTTGGTCTTGAGGGTCGCGAACAGTTCCTCGGCCACGAGCTGTGCCTTCCTGAGCTACGTCATTGACCCCCGCATCATCCCACGACCGCCCCGCCCACCCCGGCTGCCGGGGCGCCGCAGACGGCGCAGCCTGCCATGCGGAGGGACAAATCGGGATGCATGATCTCGAATCAGGTGGATATGTGCATAGAGACGCCACCCCGGAGGAGGATCCCCGTGACCCGCTTGGACACCGCACGTGAGACGGCCGGCCGGACCGTGGACACGCTGGC
This sequence comes from Kitasatospora nipponensis, assembly GCF_039528135.1. Lineage (NCBI taxonomy): Bacteria > Bacillati > Actinomycetota > Actinomycetes > Kitasatosporales > Streptomycetaceae > Kitasatospora > Kitasatospora nipponensis. The sequence goes on from NZ_BAAALF010000140.1 coordinate 4,788, forward strand.
GCCCTACGCCACCGGCGCCAAGGAGACCGCCGCGCACTACGCGGACGAGGCCCGCCAGCGACTGGGTCCGGCGCTGGACGCCCTCAGCCCCCGCCTGGAGGCCGCCGCCGGGCAGGCCAGGGCCGGCACCCTGCACGCCGCCCAGTCGGCCCGGGTCGGCTACGCACGGCACCTGGCACCACGCGTGGGGCACGCCTTCGCCGCGCTGCCGCCCGGCGCCCAGGAGAGCACCCTCAAGGCGGTGCACCGCGCCCAGGAGGCGGCCCTGGCCGCCAAGCACTCCGCCGACCGGGCCGCCTGCCACGCCCGCACCAGCACCCTGCCCAGGATCAGCGGCGCGCTGGACGACGCCCGGGCGGCCGCGGGTCCCGTGGTGCAGGAGGCCCAGCTGCGCGGCGCGGCCGCGCTCACCGCGCTGCAGGGGAACGTGACGGCCGAGGAGATCGGCCGGCTGGCGGAGCGCAACGCCAAGAAGCACCAGCACCACGGCCTGGCGACCGGCCTGGCCATCGCCGGCACCGTGGCGATCGGCAGCGGGGTGCTGATCTGGCACTGGTGGCGCAAGCAGAGCGAGCCGGAGTGGCTGGTCGAGCCGTCCGAGGTGCAGGGTCCGCCGAACACCGCGCACCCGGGCGGCGGCTCCACCGCCACCGGCACGGCGAGCGGCGCCACCACCTCGCTCAACGGCTCCGCGCCCGACTCCCCCGAGCCGGGCAACCGGCCCGTCCAGCACCACGACGACGGCCACCCCAAGCCGCACGACCCGCGCAAGCCGCACTGAGCCGCGCACGGCCCACGGACACGCGAAACGCCCCGGATCGGGATCGATCCGGGGCGTTCACCTGCTGTGGAGCTTAGGAGACTCGAACTCCTGACATCTGCCTTGCAAAGGCAGCGCTCTACCAACTGAGCTAAAGCCCCTCGACGGGACACCGGGCGCCGTCAGGCAACAGCGTACCGGTTCCGCCGGAGAATCTTGAGCAGATATCCGGCCCGGGCGCCGGTCGCCCGGGACCGGGGCAGGCCGGACGGGGAGGTCCGGGCGGACCTCCCGCCGTCCGTGCCGCGACCGTCAGCGGCCGGCCGGGATCGGGTCGGTGGCCTCGGTCCACAGGTCCTGCTCGGCACGGTCGGCCTGGACCTGACGGTAGACAAAGAAGCCGCCGAGGGCGACCAGGGCGACCAGGAGGAGCTTCTTCACCGCGGGACCTCGTCCTTCTCAGGAATGGCAGGCTCAGCAGCGGGGTTCCCGAGCCCGGAGGCCGGGGCTGCGAGCCCTCGAATGTGCACGTACGACGCGGCGATCGGATGGACAAACCGCCCTGCGGCCGATGATACACACCCGTGTCCTGTTCGAGACCGGCCAGCGGTGCCCCAACCGGCCGACCCTGACGACGGTTTGACGGCGCGCCGCCCGCCCGATCAGCGCGCCGGGCCCGCCGCGCCGTCGCGGCGCCCGTCCGGCGCGTCCCCGGCCCCCGCGCCCGGCGGCATCCGCAGCACGGCCGTGCCACCGGCGAGGTCCACCCGCGAGCGCGGCGGCGCCCCCTGGTCCTGTTCGTCGCGCAGCATCAGCGAGCTGCGGCGCTGCGCCAGCTCGTGCTCCTTGCCGGCCGCGAACTGGGCGTGCAGCTGCTCGAAGCCGGTCGAGGAGATCTGCCCCTCGCGGCCGGTGCCGCGCCACGGCACCCAGCGCGACCGCCCGGCCCGCAGCGCCAGTTGGTCCAGGACGGCCAGCGCGACCAGCGCGCAGACCAGTCCCGGAATGCTCATCGCCCAGAAGAACACCATCTGCCCACCCCGAACCGTCGCCGCCGGACCCCGCTGCGGCCAGTGTGCGCCACCCGGGGACCGAAGCGAAGCCCCGGCGCGATCCGGCCCCGCCCGCCCGCCCCGCCCCCGTTCAGGGCCGTCCGAAGGCCACCGTGGCGTCGTCGTGCCGCTTGCCGCGCCACCGGCCCGGCGGGTCGGCGCGCTCCGCCTCCCGGACCGCCCGCACGGCAGCGCCCGGACCCTGCTCCTCCAGCGTGTCGAGCAGCCGCGACCAGGACCACCCGTAGCGCTCCACCAGCCGCGACACCCCGTCCGTCAGCACCGCGAAGCGCACCACCCGCTCCACCGGGCAGGCCCCCACCAGTGCCTCGTCGGCCGCCTGCGGGCGGCTACCGGCCACCCAGAAGCCGCCGGGGGAGTTGCGCAGCCGGGCCACCGAGGCCAGGTCGTAGGCCGGCAGGTGCTCCACCCGGTCGTCGGCCAGCACCACGAGCTCACCGTCCGTCAGCTCCACCACCACGGGCGAGTCCGCCAGCACCAGGTACTCCAGCCACCCCTCGCGCCGGCGCACCATCGCCACGGTGGTGGACGGGCTGTCAGGGTGCGTCAGGTCACAGGTGTCCTCGTGCAGCGCGCACAGCTGCTCGATGGCCCCCCGCAGCACCTCGCGCAGCCCCGCCCCGGGCCGCTCGACCAGCAGGGCCGCCAGCCGCACCCCCAGCCGCCCCACCAGCCACGGCACGTCGTGCCGGCAGCCGCTGGCGGGAGCCGTCGCAGTCGCGCCGTCCAGCACCACCACGAAGTCCTCGCCGGCGAGCACGAAGTCGTCGTTGGGCCGCCCCCCAGGCGCCGGCTCGCACGCGTACCCGATCCGCATCCCGCTCAGCCTCCAGCACCGCGAGAGTCGCCAGAACAGCCCGGACAGACAGAACGGCCCGGATGGAGAACCATCCGGGCCGTTCTTGCAGGTGGGCCTAACAGGACTTGAACCTGTGGCCTCTTCCTTATCAGGGAAGCGCTCTAACCGTCTGAGCTATAGGCCCTTGCCGCACTGAAAGATTAGCGGACCGACGGCCGATCTCCCAAATCCATACCCGCGCCCCCTGCCGGCCCACCGATCGCAACCCGCAGCTCAGGGGAGTCCGCCGGCTCCGCCGGGGCCTGGACACCGCTCAGCCACTGCTCGCGGGTGGCCGGCAGGCCGCTGGCGCCGGCGGCGGTGGCGCGCACCGCGAGGACCTGGTTGACGCCGATCCGCATCTCCTCGAAGGCCAGCGCCGAGGCGGCCATGTAGAGCCGCCAGACCCGGGCCCGGCCCAGGCCCACCAACCGGACCGCCTGCGGCCAGCCGGCCTCCAGGTTGGCCACCCACTCGCGCAGGGTCAGGGCGTAGTGCTCGCGCAGCGACTCGACGTCGCGGACCTCGAAGCCGGCCTCCTCCAGCAGCGCGACCGTGCTGCCGACCGGGGCGAGCTCGCCGTCGGGGAAGACGTAGCGGGAGATGAAGGGGCTGGCGGTGTACGGCTCGCCCGGGCGGGTGGGGCGGCGGGCGATCTGGTGGTTGAGCAGCCGCCCGCCCGGGGCGAGCAGCCCGTACAGGCCCTCGGCGTAGATCCGGTACTGCTCGCTGCCCACGTGCTCGGCCATCCCGACGCTGGAGATCGCGTCGTAGGGGCCGTCGGGGATCTCCCGGTAGTCCTGCAGCCGGATCTCCACCCGGTCGCCGAGGCCGGCCGAGGCGACCCGCTCGCGGGCCAGCGCCACCTGCTCGGCGGAGATGCTCACCCCCACGGCGCTGACGCCGTAGTGCTCGGCCGCGTGCAGCACCAGCGAGCCCCAGCCGCAGCCGACGTCCAGCAGGCGCATGCCGGGGCGCAGGCCGAGCTTGCGGCAGATCAGGTCGAGCTTGGCGAACTGGGCGTCCTCCAGGCTCTTGCCCGCCGGCGTCCAGTAGGCGCACGAGTAGACCAGCGAGCTGCCCAGCACCAGGCGGTAGAACTCGTTGCCGACGTCGTAGTGGTGGCTGATCGCCGCCCGGTCGCGCCCGCGGCTGTGCAGCCGGCCCTGCGGGCGGGCCTCCTCGGGCGGCAGCGCGGGCTGCGGTCCCAGCGCACCGGCCCGGGCCAGCGCGCGCAGCGCCCGGCGGCCCTCGAAGCGCCCCAGGGTGCTCGGCCCCAGGTGCAGGTCGCGCAGCTCCGGGCGCTCCGCGAAGTGCGCCACCTCGGTGAGCAGCGCGTAGAGGTCCTCGCCGGGGCCGAACTCCAGGTCGCCCGCCACGTACGCGCGCACCAGGCCCAGCTCGCCCGGTGCCCAGAGCAGCCGGCGCACCGCCCGCCGGTTGCGCAGCACCAGCAGGGGCGCCCCCGGGGCGCCGGCGGTGCTGCCGTCCCAGGTGCGCAGCCGGAACGGCAGCCGGGTCCCGAGCAGGCCCTCCAGGGCGTCGACGAGCTGCTGAGCGATCTGGGCCATGGCGTGGAACCTCCGAGCAACCGAGTGCGGACAGCTGATACTCAGAATCTGCCCAGTGAGCCGTTCCGGTAGCCGTACAGGCCGCTCCAGCCAATCCGGAACCGCGGCGCACCGCTTTCGCGGCGCGCCGGGGCCCGGCGGCTCTCACCCGAATGCCGACGGGCCCCCTCGGTCGAAACCGAGGGGGCCCGCTGGTGCCGCACCTGGCGGCCGTGGTCCACGCTGCCCGGCCGCGCCCCGGGTCTGCACCCGAGCGAACCGGCCGGAGACTGACGGAAGGTCAGTCCTCCTCCGCCAGCGTCAGCTCGATGCCGCCGGTGAAACCGGCCGCCGCGTTGTAGATGAACGCCGCCAGGGTGGCCAGCGCGGTCACCAGGACCACGTCCACCACCGCGATCAGCGTGGTGAACGTCAACACCTTGCCGAAACCGATGTAGTCCATCAGGTTGACGCCGGCGTTGGTGTCCGACTTGGTGACCTCGGTCAGCGTCTTGCCGATGGAGGTGAAGACGCCGAGCGAGTCGAGCGTCATCCACAGCACCGCGGCCGCCACGATCAGGATGATGCCCAGCGCCAGCGAGAGCATGAAGCTGACCTTCATCACCGACCACGGGTCCGCCTTGGTGACCCTCAGCCGCGCCTTGCGGGTGCGGCCGCCCAGGCCGCCCGGCGCACCGGTGGGAGCCGGGGCCGGGGCACCGCCGCGGCGCGGGCCGCCGGCCGGGGCACCGGGCGCCGCACCGGGGGCACCGGGGTTGACCCGGGTGCCGCGGGCCGGCGTCGGCTGGCCCTTGGTGTAGGTGGTCGGCTGCGAGTAGCCGTTGGAACCGGGCGCACCCGGCGGCGGCGGGGGCACCGACGGCTGGGCCGGCGTGCCGTACCCACCGCCACCGGCTCCCACCGCGGACATCAGCGAGGTGGACGCCGAGGGGTGCTCGGCCGGCGGCTGCGGCACACCTCCGTACGGCACACCGCCCGGCGCGGCACCTCCCGCGGCACCCGTGGTCCCACTCACTCTGGTCCTCCCAGTTCCCCGCCGAAGTCGCGTTCTGCGCCCCGGTCGACACTCCACTGTGCGGCATCGGACCGGCAGGCCCGAAGCCGGGGCAACCGGTCCCCGCGCTCACCCGCGCGGGAACCGGCCGCCCAACGTACGTCAGCCCTGGTCAGCAGCGTCCGTCGGCTCCTGCGCGACATCCGCCACAGTCTCCGGGGCCACCCCGTCCTCGAGGCCGTCCTCGTCCTCCGCCTCCGCGTTGCGGGCCATGCCCACCACCGCGTCGCGCTTTCCGAGGTTGATCAGTTGGACGCCCATGGTGTCACGTCCGGTTTCACGAACACCGGAAACCCTTGTACGAATCACCCCGCCCGACAGGGTGATGGCCATGATCTCGTCGGTCTCCTCGACCACCAGCGCCCCGACCAGCGAGCCGCGGCCCTCGACGATCTTCGCCGCCTTGGTGCCGAAACCACCACGACCCTGGACACGGTACTCGTCCACCGGGGTCCGCTTGGCGTAGCCGCCGTCGGTCGCGGTGAAGACGAAGGTGCCCGGGCGGACCACGTTCATCGACAGCAGTTCGTCGTCCTCGCGGAAGGCCATGCCCTTGACCCCGGAGGTGGCCCGGCTCATCGGGCGCAGCGCCTCGTCGGTGGCGGTGAACCGGATCGACTGGGCCTTGCGGGAGACGAGCAGCAGGTCGTCCTCGGCGGAGACCAGCTCGGCGCCGATCAGCTCGTCGTCGCGGCCCTCCTCGTCGGTGCGCAGGTTGATCGCGATCAGACCGCCCGAGCGGGGGGAGTCGTAGTCCTTCAGGTGCGACTTCTTGACCAGACCCTCACGGGTGGCCAGCACCAGGTAGGGCTTGTCCTCGTAGGTGCGCACCGCCATCACCTGGGTGATGTGCTCCTCCGGCTGGAAGGCCAGCAGGTTGGCGACGTGCTGACCGCGGGCGTCGCGCCCGGCGTCGGGCAGCTCGTAGCCCTTGGCGCGGTAGACCCGGCCCTTGTTGGTGAAGAAGAGGATCCAGTTGTGCGTGGTGGTGACGAAGAAGTGGTCGACGAGGTCGTCCTGCTTCAGCTGCGCGCCACGCACGCCCTTGCCGCCGCGCTTCTGCGAACGGTAGAGGTCGGAGCGGGTCCGCTTGACGTAGCCGCCACGGGTGATCGTGACGACGATGTCCTCCTCCGCGATCAGGTCCTCGATCGACAGGTCGCCGTCGGAGGGGATCAGCGTGGAGCGCCGCTCGTCGCCGTACTTCTCGACGATCGCGGTCAGCTCCTCGGAGATGATCTCGCGCTGACGCGCCGGCGAGGCCAGGATCGCGTTGTACTCGTCGATCTTGCGCTGCAGCTCGTCGTGCTCGTCGGTGATCCGCTGGCGCTCCAGGGCCGCCAGGCGGCGCAGCTGCATCTCCAGGATCGCGTTGGCCTGCAGCTCGTCGATGGCCAGCAGGTTCATCAGGCCGCTGCGGGCCGCGTCCGCGCTGTCCGAGGCCCGGATCAGCGCGATGACCTCGTCGATCATGTCCAGCGCCTTGAGCAGCGCGCGCAGGATGTGCGCCCGCTCCTCGGCCTTGCGCAGCCGGAACCGGGTGCGCCGCACGATGACGTCGACCTGGTGGGTGACCCAGTGCCGGATGAAGGCGTCCAGCGAGAGCGTGCGCGGCACGCCGTCGACCAGGGCCAGCATGTTGGCGCCGAAGTTGGTCTGCAGGTCGGTGTGCTTGTAGAGGTTGTTCAGCACCACCTTGGCGACCGCGTCGCGCTTGAGCACGATCACCAGGCGCTGGCCGGTGCGCGAGGAGGACTCGTCGCGCACGTCGGCGATGCCGGCCACCCGGCCGTCCTTGACCAGGTCGGCGATCTTCAGCGCCAGGTTGTCCGGGTTCACCTGGTACGGCAGCTCGGTGATCACCAGGCACTGCCGGCCCTGGATCTCCTCGACCTCGACCACCGCACGCATGGTGATCGAACCGCGACCGGTGCGGTACGCCTCCTCGATCCCGCGGCGGCCCACGATCAGCGCACCGGTGGGGAAGTCCGGCGCCTTGATCCGCTCGATCAGGGCGTCCAGCAGCTCCTCGTTGGAGGCCTCCGGGTGCTCCAGCGCCCAGAGCGCGCCGGAGGCCACCTCCCGCAGGTTGTGCGGCGGGATGTTGGTGGCCATGCCGACCGCGATGCCGGTGGCGCCGTTGACCAGCAGGTTGGGGATGCGGGCCGGCAGGACGGTCGGCTCCTGCGAGCGGCCGTCGTAGTTGGCGGCGAAGTCGACGGTGTCCTCGTCGATGTCGCGCATCATCTCCATGGCCAGCGGCATCAGCTTGCACTCGGTGTAGCGCATCGCCGCGGCCGGGTCGTTGCCCGGCGAGCCGAAGTTGCCGTTGCCGTCCACCAGTGGCATCCGCAGCGACCACGGCTGGGCCAGTCGCACGACGGTGTCGTAGATCGAGGTGTCACCGTGCGGGTGGTAGTTGCCCATCACGTCGCCGACCACGCGGGCGCACTTGTAGTAGCCCTTCTCGGGCCGGTAGCCGCCGTCGTACATCGCGTAGAGCACCCGGCGGTGCACCGGCTTGAGGCCGTCGCGGACCTCGGGCAGCGCGCGGCTGACGATCACGCTCATCGCGTAGTCGAGGTAGGAGCGCTGCATCTCGGTTTCGAGCTCGATGGGCTCGACCCGGCTGACGAAGGTGTCGGTGGAGCCGTTGTCCGGCATCTCGCCGTCGGGACGGTTGTCGTCGACCACTGGTGGTCAGTTTCCTTTCACGCGTGACTGGTCCGGTGCTGACGCGAGGTCATCACACGTCCAGGAAGCGGACGTCCTTGGCGTTGCGCTGGATGAAGGAGCGGCGGGCCTCGACGTCCTCGCCCATCAGGACCGAGAAGAGGTCGTCGGCGCGGGCCGCGTCCTCGAGGGTGATCTGCTGCAGCAGGCGGTGGGCGGCGTCCATGGTGGTGATCCGCAGCTCCTCGGCGTTCATCTCGCCCAGACCCTTGAAGCGCTGGATCGCGTCGTCCTTGGGCAGCCGGCGCCCGGCCGAGACACCCGCCGCGATCACCGCGTCGCGCTCGCGGTCGGAGTAGACGTACTCGAAGTCGTCCTTGCCCCACTTGATCTTGTACAGCGGCGGCATCGCCAGGTAGACGTAGCCGGACTCCACCAGCGGGCGCATGAAGCGGAAGAGCAGGGTGAGCAGCAGGGTCCGGATGTGCTGTCCGTCGACGTCGGCGTCGGCCATCAGCACGATCTTGTGATAGCGCAGCTTGGACTCGTCGTAGTCCTCCTGGATCCCGCAGCCGAAGGCCGAGATCAGCGCCTGGACCTCGGTGTTCTGCAGCACCTTGTCGATCCGCGCCTTCTCGACGTTCAGGATCTTGCCGCGGATCGGGAGGATCGCCTGGGTGCGCGGGTCGCGGCCCTGCTTGGCCGAGCCGCCGGCCGAGTCGCCCTCGACGATGAAGATCTCGCACTCGGCCGGGTCCTTGGACTGGCAGTCGCTCAGCTTGCCCGGCAGCGAGGCGCTCTCCAACAGACCCTTGCGACGGGTCAGGTCGCGCGCCTTGCGGGCCGCCATGCGCGCGGTGGCCGCGGTGATCGACTTGCGGATGATGTCCGCCGCGTCCGTGGGGTTGCGGTCCAGCCAGTCGTTCAGCTGCTCGTGCACCACCTTCTGGACGAAGGTCTTCGCCTCGGTGTTGCCCAGCTTGTCCTTGGTCTGGCCCTCGAACTGCGGCTCGCCGAGCTTCAGCGAGATGATCGCGGTCAGGCCCTCGCGGATGTCCTCGCCGGAGAGGTTCTCGTCCTTCTCGCGCAGCAGCTTCTTCTCCCGCGCGTAGCGGTTGACCAGGCCGGTCAACGCCGCCCGGAAACCCTCCTCGTGGGTACCGCCGCCGTGCGTGTGGATGGTGTTCGCGAAGCTGTAGACCCCCTCGGTGTACGAGGAGTTCCACTGCATCGCGATCTCCACCGAGATCGACTTGGCCTTGTCCTCGGCCTCGAAGTCGATCACCGTGGGGTGGATCATCTCGCCCTTGCGGGAGTTGAGGTGCGCCACGTAGTCGGCGATGCCGCCCTCGTAGTGGTACGTGACGGAGAGCGGCTTGCCCTCGTCGTCGACGTGCTCCTCGCGCTCGTCGGTCAGCGAGATCGTCAGGCCCTTGTTGAGGAAGGCCATCTCCTGGAAGCGGCGCGAGAGCGTCTCGAAGGAGTAGACGGTGGTCTCGAAGACGTCCGGGTCGGCCCAGAAGGTGACGCTGGTCCCGGTGCGCGAGCTGGCCTCGTGCTGGGCCAGCGGCGCGGTGGGCGCACCCAGCTTGTAGTCCTGGGTCCAGCGGTGGCCGTCGGTGTGGATCTCGATCGCCAGCCGGGTGGAGAGCGCGTTGACCACCGAGACGCCCACGCCGTGCAGACCGCCGGAGACCTGGTAGCCGCCGCCGCCGAACTTGCCGCCCGCGTGCAGCACGGTCAGCACGACCTCGACGGCCGGCTTCTCCTGCCCGGGGACGATGCCCACCGGGATACCGCGCCCGTTGTCGACCACCCGCACGCCGCCGTCGGACAGGATCGTCACGGCGATGGTGTCCGCGTGCCCGGCCATGGCCTCGTCGACGGAGTTGTCCACGACCTCCTGGACGAGGTGGTGCAGGCCGCGCTCACCGGTGGAGCCGATGTACATGCCGGGGCGCTTGCGGACCGCGTCGAGCCCTTCGAGCACCTGGATGTTGCTGGCGGTGTAGGAGGTACCCAAGGCCGGGTCGGTGGGGACGGGGGACTGGGATTCGCCGGAATCGGCCACGAAGCGCCCTCTCTGGCACAGCACGGGCCGCATCTCCACCCGGGTTCGGGCGAGCGTGCGACCACGGCGTTTCGACTCAGTTACCGCAAGCGGCAGTGTTTGACCCTCAGTCTACCGGTACGACCGACAACGATGGGCGTTTGGCAGGCTCTGAAGGCGGATGTGCCGCCCCGAATCCCCTCCGCACATGTCCCGATACTCGCCCAGGGGGCTCAGCGGCCTCACGCGGGCCGTCAGCCGTTCCGGAGGTGTGCGCTCCGTCAGGATCGGCGGCCGGCGTCGGCCACCGCTCGCTCACCCCCAGGTGTCCCGCGGCCCCCGGCTCCCCGGCGCCCGCAGCCGCCCGTAGCGCCGCTCCGGCGCGGCCGGCCCCATCACCTTGATCATCCGGACCGTGCCGTGCCCCAGCTCGTGGTTCAGACGGGCCACCAACTGCCTTGCCAGCAAACGGAGCTGGGTGGCCCAGGCGGTCGAGTCGCAGCGCACCGTGAGCACCGCCTCGGCCTCGGCGAACTGCTCGGGCGCACAGTGCGCGGCGATGTCCGGGCCGACGATCTGCGCCCAACGACCCATCACCCCGCCCACCGCGGCCGGGGCCTCCCAACCACGCTCCGTGATCAAACGGTTCAGCGCGGCCCCCAGCGGCACCGGGTCGCGCCCGTCCGCCCGCGCGCCGCTGCGCAGTCCGTGCCGCTTCGCCTCGCGCTTCTCGCGCACCTGCTCACCGCGCTGGCGGGCCTGCTCCTTGGCGGCCCGCAGCGCCACCCGGGCCAGATCGACGCCCGAGAGCTCGGATTCCCTGCTCATCGGCGCGCTCCTCTCTCGTCCGGGGCGGCTGGACCGTCCCCAGCCTGTGGACCCACCAGGGTACGAGGTCCGCGGTACGGGTGCGGACTCAGGAGGTGATTCGGGTCACTTCGCCCTCGGCGACGGTGTAGCGTGCCCCCGCCAACGCCTTGGGCACGTCCTCGGCCACCGCCGCGGTGACCAGCACCTGCTCGCCGCCGGCCACCAGCTCGGCCAACTGCTCGCGGCGCCGGGCGTCCAGTTCGGCGAAGACGTCGTCCAGGATCAGCACCGGCTCGCCACCGTCCGCGCGCAGCAGCTCGTACGAGGCCAGCCGCAGCGCCAGCGCGAAGGACCAGGACTCGCCGTGGCTCGCGTAGCCCTTGGCCGGCAGCGGCCCCAACTTCAGCACCAGCTCGTCGCGGTGCGGGCCGACCAGCGTCAGCCCGCGCTCGGTCTCCTGCTTGCGGGCCGCCACCAGCGCCGCCAGCAGCTGCTGGTAGGCCTCCTCGCGGCTGCCCGGCAGCTCGCCCTCGAAGGACGAGCGGTACTCCAGCAGGGTCGGGCCACCGCCCGGCGCCAGCCGTTCGTACGCCTGCTCCACCAACGGCTGCAGGGACGCCACCAGTTGCAGCCTGAAGGCCGTCAACTCGGCCCCGGCCCGAGCCAGGTGGCCGTCCCAGACCTCCAGCGTGGAGAGGTCGCCCGTCTTGCCGCCGCCGGCCCGGCGGGCCATCGCCGCGGTCTTCAGCAGGGCGTTGCGCTGCTTGAGGACCCGTTCGTAGTCCTGCCGCACCCCCGCCAGCCGCGGCGCCCGGGCGGTGAGCAGCTCGTCCAGGAAGCGCCGGCGCTCACCCGGGTCGCCCTTCACCAGGGCCAGGTCCTCGGGGGCGAACAGCACGGTGCGCAGCAGGCCCAGCACGTCGCGCGGGCGGACGTTGTCGGAGCGGTTGATCCGGGCCCGGTTGGCCTTGCCCGCGGTGATCTCCAGCTCGACCAGGGTGCTGCGACCACGGTCCTCCAGGGCGGCCCGGACCACCGCCCGTTCGGCGCCGAGCCGGATCAGCGGGGCGTCGGTGGCCACCCGGTGGCTGCCCAGCGTCGCCACGTAGCCGATCGCCTCGACCAGGTTGGTCTTGCCCTGGCCGTTGGGCCCCACGAACGCCGTGACGCCCGGCTCGAGGGGCACCTCGAGCCGGCCGTACGAGCGGAAGTCGGCGAGCGACAGGTGCGCGACATGCATGGGGACGGACTGCGCTCGCCTTCTGGCCTGCTGGGGACTGCTGCTGACGGGTGCTGCGGATGGTTCGGGTGGTGCCGGCGCTACTTCGACTCGACCGCGTGGCCGCCGAACTGGTTGCGCAGCGCGGCGATCATCTTCATCTGCGGGGAGTCGTCCTGGCGGGAGGCGAAGCGGGCGAAGAGCGAGGCGGTGATGGCGGGCAGCGGCACCGAGTGGTCGATGGCGGCCTCCACCGTCCAGCGGCCCTCGCCCGAGTCGGCCGCGTAGCCGCGCAGCTTGTCCAGGTGCTCGTCGGAGTCCAGCGCGCGGACCGCCAGGTCCAGCAGCCAGGACTTGATGACGGTGCCCTCCTGCCAGCTGCGGAAGACCTCGCGCACGTCGGTCACCTCGGGGGCCGCCTCCAGCAGCTCCCAGCCCTCGGCGAAGGCCTGCATCATCGCGTACTCGATGCCGTTGTGGACCATCTTGGCGAAGTGGCCGGCGCCGACCTTGCCGGCGTGCACCGCGCCGAACTCGCCCTCGGGCTTGAGCGCGTCCAGGATCGGCTGCACCCGCAGGACGTGCTCGGCGCCGCCGCCGTACATCAGCGCGTAGCCGTTCTCCAGGCCCCAGACGCCGCCCGAGACGCCGCAGTCGACGAAGCCGATGCCCTTGGCGGCCAGCACCTCGGCGTGCTTGATGTCGTCCGTCCAGCGCGAGTTGCCGCCGTCCACCACCACGTCGCCGGGGGCGAGCAGGTCGGCCAGCTCCTCGATCGTCGCCTGGGTGGCGGCGCCGGCCGGCACCATCACCCAGACCACGCGCGGGCCCTGCAGCGTGCTGACCAGCTCGGACAGGGTCGAGACGTCGGCGAGGTCCGGGTTGCGGTCGTAGCCGATGACGGTGTGGCCGGCGCGGCGGATGCGCTCGCGCATGTTGCCGCCCATCTTGCCGAGACCGATGAGGCCGAGCTCCATGACAAGTCCTTACCTGGGGTGTCGTGCCTGACGGCGGCGCCGTTGCCGCGACACCAGAGCCTACGCCGCGACGCCGTCCACACCCCCGGCGCGCGGCTGTGGACACCGCGGCGGGGTCCGTGGGCGGCCGGCCGCGGTGGGCCGGCCGCCCACGGACGGGCTGCGATCGGGGCGGGTGCCCTCGGCGGGCGGCGTCAGCCGCTGAGGCGGACCGGCATGATCAGGTACTGGTACGCCTCGTCCGCCTCGGCGTCCACCGCGGGCTTGCCGCTCAGCAGGGCCGGCTTGGTCGAGGTGGTGAAGGAGAGCTGGGCGAAGGCCGAGTCGATGGCCTTCAGGCCCTCCTCCAGGTAGCCCGGGTTGAAGGCGATCGAGATGTCGTCGCCCTCGAGGTCGGCGTCGATCCGCTCGGTGGCCTGGGCGTCGTCGCCCGAGCCGGCCTCCAGGGTCAGCACGCCCTGCTCGAAGTTGAGCCGGACCGGGGTGTTGCGCTCGGCGACCAGCGAGACGCGCTTGAGCGCCTCGAGGAACGGCTGGGTCTGGATCGCCGCGATCGCGTTGAACTCGGTCGGGAAGAGGCTGCGGAACTTCGGGAACTCGCCCTCCAGCAGCCGGGTGGTGGTCCGCCGGCCGGCGCCCTCGAAGCCGATCAGGCCCTCGCCGGCGCCCCCGGAGGAGAGCGCGATGGAGACCGTGTCGCCGCTGCCCAGGGACTTGGCGATGTCCTGCAGGGTCTTGGCCGGGACCAGGGCCACCGCCGAGATGTCCGGCTGCTCGGGCTTCCACAGCAGCTCGCGGACCGCGAAGCGGTAGCGGTCGGTGGCGGCCAGGGTGATCCGGTCGCCCTCGATCTCGACCCGCACACCGGTGAGCACCGGCAGGGTGTCGTCGCGGCCGGCGGCCACCGCGGCCTGGCTGACGGCCGAGGCGAAGACCTCGCCGGAGACCGTGCCGGTGGCGGTGGGCATCTGGGGCAGCGCCGGGTACTCGTCCACCGGCAGGGTGGGGAGGGTGAACCGCGAGCTGCCGCAGACCACGGTGACCCGCTGGCCGTCGGTGGAGATCTCCACCGGCCGGTTGGGCAGGTTGCGGGAGATGTCGTTGAGCAGCCGGCCGGAGACCAGCACGGTGCCCTGCTCCTCGACGTCGGCCTCGAGCTCGACCCGGGCCGAGACCTCGTAGTCGAACCCGGACAGCGCCAGGGTGCCCTCCTGGGCGGTCAGCAACAGGCCGGCCAGCACCGGCACCGGCGGCCGCGCGGGGAGGCTGCGGGCCGCCCAGGCCACCGCCTCCGCGAGGACGTCACGCTCCACCCGGAACTTCACCGGTAACCGCCTCCTGGGTCCTGCTGTCGCTGCTGATCGTGGTCGTGCGCTTGTGGCATCTGCCGGGCACCGGACCAGCCGACCGAGCCATCCGGTCTCCAGGTGCCGAGGACAGTCTGACGTACTCCGCCGACAGACGGGGCAGACGGGCGGAAGCAAGCCGAACAGATGTCGGGAACGACTTGTCCACAGTTTTCGGCGCACCCCGCTGTTGAGCGAGTCATCTGGTCTATAGGTGTAGTGGTAGTAGTAGGGCCTGTGGATACCGTGGATAACCCCGTTTCCGCAGGTCAGGCGCTGTTTTTTGTCCACAGTGGATGTGGACGGCACCGGTGGATAACCAGGGGCCGCTGTGGACAGCGGAGCGTTACCCACAGGGCACGCTGAGTATCCACAGGTTGTCCCCAGCTCCGTCCCCAGATCCGGGCCGGGTTATCCACGGGCTCCGGTCAACATCTCGTGACGCCTTTCACACGAGGCGATGAACAGGGCCTCTCCGTTGTCGAACAGTGGATATCACTGTGGAGAAGCTGGGGATAACCGGGCCTCACCTGGGGACAGCCGGTGGACAACCCTGCGGGCGATCTGACGGGCCCTCGACTGTCCACACCCTGTGGATAACGGTTGTGCACAAGTACACAGGGAGCTGACCTGCGGCGAAGAGCGTAACGGCAGCACTCCTGTGGAGGAATTCGGGATAACTTCGGGTTCCCCAGGCTGTGGACGGGGGAAAACACCCGCCCCTGTGGAAAATCATCCTCCCGGCCGGCACTGTTCGAATCAATGCTCAGATGTGCGAAGGGGCCGGGAACCTGGTGGAACGTCAACTGCTGCCAGCCTTCCCAGGCCCGGCCGACTTCACACCCCTCGATCCCGACCGGCCCGGGGCGGCTTGGCGCCCCTCCGGCGCCCCTCCGGCGTCCGCCCGGTGCCCCGGCGGGGAGCGGGCCGGCCGGGGCACCGGGCGCCGGCCCGGGGCCGGCCCGGGAAACGGCGAAGGGGCCGCCGCCGTGTTCCCGGAACACGGTGACGGCCCCTCAACGGGCCTGCGGCGGACGGGCGTAGGCCCCGCCCGCCGGGCTCGCCCGGCTAGCTCTTGATGCGGTTGGTCAGCTCGGTCACCTGGTTGTAGAGCGAGCGCCGCTCGGCCATCAGGGACCGGATCTTGCGGTCGGCGTGCATCACGGTGGTGTGGTCGCGGCCACCGAACTGCGCGCCGATCTTCGGCAGCGAGAGGTCGGTCAGCTCCCGGCAGAGGTACATGGCGATCTGACGGGCCGTCGCCAGCACCCGGCTGCGCGAGGAGCCGCAGAGGTCCTCGACGCTGAGCCCGAAGTACGCGGCGGTCTGCTGCATGATCACCTGCGCGGTGATCTCCGGTCCGGCGTCCTCGTCCCCGCCCGGGATCAGGTCCTTGAGCACGATGCCGGCCAACTCCAGGTCCACCGGGGACCTGTTGAGGTTCGCGAAGGCGGTGACCCGGATCAGCGCGCCCTCCAACTCCCGGATGTTGCGGGTGATCCGGGAGGCGATGAACTCCAGGACGTCGGCGGGGGCGTTGAGCCGCTCCTGGATCGCCTTCTTGCGCAGGATCGCGATCCGGGTCTCCAGCTCCGGCGGGGTGACGTCGGTGATCAGTCCCCACTCGAAGCGGTTGCGCAACCGGTCCTCCAGGGTGATCAGCTGCTTGGGCGGCCGGTCGGAGGAGAGCACGATCTGCTTGTTGGCGTTGTGCAGGGTGTTGAAGGTGTGGAAGAACTCCTCCTGCGTCGACTCCTTGCTCGCCAGGAACTGGATGTCGTCGACCAGCAGGATGTCCATGTCCCGGTAGCGCTTGCGGAAGGCGTCCGCCTTGCCGTCCCGGATCGAGTTGATGAACTCGTTCGTGAACTCCTCCGAGCTCACGTAGCGCACCCGGGTGCCGGGGAAGAGGCTGCGCGAGTAGTGCCCGATGGCGTGCAGCAGGTGGGTCTTGCCGAGGCCGGACTCGCCGTAGATGAAGAGCGGGTTGTACGCCTTGGCCGGGGCCTCGGCCACCGCCACGGCGGCCGCGTGCGCGAAGCGGTTGCTGGCGCCGATCACGAAGGTGTCGAAGAGGTACTTGGGGTTGAGCCGTGCGGCCGGCTCGTCCTTGCGGCCCACGTCGGTGGAGGGCCCGCCGGGCGGAGCCGGCACGCCGGGCACCGGGGTGCGGTCGGCGACCCGCTCGGGCAGGCTCGGCCGCTCGGGACGGTCCGTCCCGCGGTCGCCGTCCCCGCCGTCGCCGCGTCCGTCCCGCCCGTCCCGTCCGTCGCCACGGCCGGGACCGCCGCCCGAGGGGCCCACCGGCGGCTGCCCGGGGCCCGGGCGCACGGACGGCGGCAGGTCGCGGCGGGCGGGGAGGCCCGCGCGGGCCGCGCC
>NZ_BAAALF010000141.1:0-21522 GCF_039528135.1 Kitasatospora nipponensis
GCTGCGCCCCACCTACGGGCCGAAGATCCCGCTGCAAGCCGCGTGGCTGGACATGTCCCTGGACCGCGGTGTCCTGCGCGTGTGCCATTCGGACGGCAGCGTCGGGGACCTGCCCGCCGGTGAACTGGCGGGCAGGCTCGGCGGCTCGGCCCAGGTGAGGGACGTACGCGACGCGGTCCACGAACTCCACGCCGCCGGCATGCTCCTGGTCGAACCGGACGGCGAGGAGGACACCGTGCTGCGCGTCGTGGTGGGCAGGCCCGCGAAGCCCGGCGATCCGTGGCTGTTCGGGGGCGAGGTCGCCGACGACCTGGTGCCCGGGACCTGCATCCCCGGCAGCCCGCAGTCCCTGGGGCCCGAGAGGTTCGCGGCCCTCGGCTACCTCCGCGCCCATCTGTCGCAGGGCACCGTCGGCAGCGCGCAGGAGTACGCCACCTTCGAGGGCGTCGGATCCGTCGAGCGCGCGCAGGAACTCTTCGACGCCGTCGCGGACCTGGTCGAGGTCCGCGGCTGTTCGGCCTGCCCGACCGCGCACCTGTGCACCCGCGACCCCCAGGCGCAGCCGACCTCCTGACTGCGGGCCCGACCCGCAGGGCGGCTGCTACCGGCCCTCCCCACCGCCCGCACGTCCCAGGAGATCGCGTGGTGGCGGCCGGCGAGGAGTTCCCCGGTGGTGACGCCGAAGTCGCCTGCGACGCGGGCGAGGACGCCCCGGGTCTGGAGCGGGCAGGCCCAGGTGGCGGCTCGCCCGGTCGTGGGCAAGCCGCGCTACCTGGTGGTGAGGTGGCTTCGCCGTGCGGGCGTCGCCCGCCAGGGGGGGCCTGGGCCTGCCGCAGGGCGGTGGCGGGCTCGTCGCCGCCGTCCCCCAGCACCTCGACGAGTTGCTGCACGGACACCACGTGGTCGGCTCCGACCGGCAGGGCGGCCGGTAGCTTCGCCTGCCGCCTGCCGCCTGCCGCCTGCCGCCTGCCGCCTGCCGCCTGCCGTGGGGCGGGGTCTGCTGCCCGTCCACTGTGGTGAGCAGCGTTCCCGACACGCCGACTCGTGTGTGCCCCGAACCCTGTCCCTGCCCCCACCGAGCAGTCGTCCCGGTGGGGAAGGACGAACCTAGGACAGGCCAAGGACGGCCGTCCATAGCCTCTGGTCACCGCGTCGACCGGCGAAGGGACAGACCAGCAGGTCGAATTCCGCGGTCCGTGCACCATCGGGAGAGGACAGAATTCGCGTGAACCTTCGACGTACCTTCGCCAGCGGCGCCGCCGCTCTCGCACTCGCCGCGGCGGGGGCCCTTGGCACCGCCGTGCCGGCCAGCGCGGACTCGAACGCGCACTGCACCGACCAGGCCGCAAGGGGTGGTGCGGCCGGTTGGTACCTGCACGTCTGCACCCAGCAGGACGGCTACGGCAACGTGTACGGCTCCTACACCGCCACCAGGTCCCCGGGTGCGACCGACGTGCGGGTGAGCTTCAACTTCTACCGGAACTGTGGCAGTTACTGGGACCTCCAGTCCGGCAGCGACCACCTGTACTCCACCGCGAGCACGCGGACCTACCCGGTCACTGCGACCCCGGGCTGCAACTGGTACCTGCACGTCTGGCTGACCGAGTCCGGGGTGACCGACGCCGATGTGTACACGGAGGACCTGTCGACCTGACCGGCAACGGAGCGGGCGGGCGCATCCACCGGCGCCTGCCCGCTCCACCGGCCCTGCGGCGCACCTCGCGGTGCCGCACCCGGCTTTACGGGGGTGGACCGCGCTCGCCGTCCGCGCCGGCACACCCCCCTGTCGCGCGGCCGGGCGAAGGCCCGCAGGGTGAGCGGGTCGGGTCGCAGGAGGTGACCTCTCGTGTTGGTCGGGCCGATTCACCTCATCGCGCGCCACCGCATCGAGGGCCGCGGCGCCAACGCCGACGCCGTCGCCAGCGACCTCCAGGTCGCCCTGGACGAATGCGGTCGGTAGGAACCCGACCCCCGCCCCACACACGCCCCCGGCCCAGGGAACCCGAAGCCGCCGGAGGAACTGACACAGGTCACGTCCCGTGAGGTGGGCCCCGAGCAGCTCGGGGTCGGTTCCGGTGCGGGGCGCCCGTCGGTCGGCCCCCCCGAGGGCCCAGTTCCGGGAGGTGGCCTGGATCAGCGGGAACGGCTTGCCGTTGCCGGCCCTCGCCCACGTCCCCGCCCCGCCTCGCCTGCCCCGCCTCGCCCCACTCGCCCGCCCCACTCGCCCGCCCCGTTCGGCCCGCCGCGGGACATCCGCGGCGCCACGCGCGCTCACCGCGCCTCCCGCTCCGTCGGGCCCACCGGGTGGAACCCGTCCACCGAACGCAACCCCCCGCCGCTCACAGCCCCCACCGCTCGCCTCGGCCGTGTCAGCGTAGTTTGGGGTCGAGTGCGTCGCGGACCGCGTCGCCGAGCATGATGAAGGCCAGGACGGTCAGGCTCAGTGCCCCGGCGGGGTAGAGCAGCATGTGCGGGGCGTTGCGGAAGGTGTCCGCGGCTGAGGAGATGTCGATGCCCCAGGAGACGGTGGGCGGTTTGAGGCCCACGCCGAGAAAGCTCAGCGTGGCTTCCAGGACGATGTAGGTGCCCAGCAGGATGGTCGCCACGACGATGACCGGCGCGATGGCGTTGGGGAGGATGTGGCGCAGCATCAGCCGCGCGTTGCCGGCGCCCAGTGCGCGGGCGGCGGTGACGTAGTCCTGCTGCTTGACGCCGATGACGGCGCCCCGGGCGATCCGGGCGAGTTGGGGCCAGCCCAGGACGACGATGATGGCGACCAGGATCCAGTTGGAGCGGGCGCGGATGACGGAGAGGAAGACCAGGCCGCCCAGGAGGATGGGGATGGCGAAGAAGATGTCGGCGGTGCGGGAGATGACGGTGTCGGACCAGGCGCCGAAGAACCCGGCCAGGCCGCCCAGCACCGTGCCGGTCAGTGCGACGCCGAGCGTGGCGCAGAGGCCCACCGTGACGGAGGCCCGGGCCCCGTAGACGGTGCGGGCGTAGACGTCGCAGCCCTGGTTGTCGAATCCGAACGGATGCCCGGACTCGCTGCCCAACTGCGACTTGGCGAGGTCGCAGTTGAGCGGGTCGACCGAGGTGAACAGGCTCGGCCGGATCGCGACGACGAGCACGAAGACGATCAGCACGATGGACGTGATGAAGACGGGATCGCGGCGCAGATCCTGCCAGGCGTCCTGCCACAGGCTGCGCGCGATGATGCGCGCGTCGAGGTCGGCGGCCAGCATGCGGCCTTCCGCCGCGCGCAGTTCCACGTCTTCCCCGATGCCTCTGTCCGGCAGCGGGTCGGGCCTTTCGCCCCGTTCCCGATCAGGCATGACGCTCCTCGTCTCGACGACCCGGGACCCAAGAGCCCCGCACCGGGACCCACACGAGATCATCGGCCCCGACGCGCGCCGAACCCGACAACCGCCCCGTGTCGCCGGCGCGCCCCCGGAGCACTCGGCGCCGACGCCGCCCTGCGCCGAGCCCGTGTACCGGCCGGCGACCTGTCGTGCGGGACGGGACCGGGGGCCGGGCACTGTCCGGGCCGGTTGCCGCGTCACTCGAAGGGTGTGGGGTCGCCGGCCCCGCGTCGAACGATCCGCGCACCGTCGTCGGAGAAGTCGACGACCGTCGTCGGGTCCGTCCCGCAGTCGCCGGAATCCACCACGGCGTCCAGCACGTGGTCGAGGCGCTCCTTGATCTCCCATCCCTGGGTCATCGGCTCGTCCTCGCCGGGCAGGAGCAGGGTGCTGGAGACGAGGGGCTCGCCGAGTTCGGCGAGCAGCGCCCGCGTGACGACGTGGTCGGGGATCCTGACCCCCACCGTCTTCTTCTTCGGGTGCATCAGACGGCGCGGGACCTCCTTGGTGGCGGGCAGGATGAAGGTGTAGCTACCCGGCGTCGCCGCCTTGATCGCACGGAAGACGGCGTTGTCGATGTGGACGAACTGCCCCAGCTGGGCGAAGTTCTCGCACATCAGGGTGAAGTGGTGGCGGTCGTCGAGACGCCGGATCGACCGGATCCGCTCAAGGCCCTCGGGGTTGCCCATACGGCAGCCCAGGGCGAAGCAGGAGTCGGTCGGGTACGCGATCAGGGCCCCCGAGCGGAGGCTGTCGACCACGGTGCCGATGGTGCGGGCCTGGGGGGTCTGCGGGTGCACGTCGAAGTACTTCGCCATTGGCCGACTCTACGGGATCCACCCGGCCCACCCGGCCCACCCCGGCCGGCGCCCGGGTGCCGCGCCGGCCGGCTCGCGCGGCCGGCGTCCGATCGTCCAGCGGTCCATCACTGCGGCCGGACCTGGCCGGACGGTCCCCGGCGCCGGGTGCTTCGCGGCCCCCACATCACGACGTTCGCCGAGGCCCTCCTACACCGAGGCCCTCGCCTACACCGAGGCCCTCGCCTACACCGAGGCCCTCGCCTGCGCCGAGGCCCTCGCCTGCGCCGAGGCGCTCGACGGCGGCGACCACGAGCGGCTGCCGTGGCCGGTCCAGTACTCCCGGTCCCACCTGCCGCCGCCCGCCGCACCACCGCCGCCCGCACCCCGCTGTCGCCCGCACCCCCCCGCCGTCGACACGGTCGGCGCCCCCTGTACGGCACCACGCTGCGCCCGGTCGGCCCGCACACCAAAGGGGGTCCCCGAGGGCGCGGCGGACCCCGGGGACGCCGTCGCCCCAACTCACTTCAGCTGACAAGGATCTGTCGCTCAGTCATATCGGTTGATACAGTCCCACCTTGCCGAGACCCGGCACCGAACGTCCCAGCATGCCGCTCCTGCACCGAAGAAGACGGAGAACAGCCATGACGTCACTGCCCCGCCGCATCGCCGCCGTGTCCCTGACCGCCGCCGCGCTGCTCGCCCTCGCGGGGTCGGCACCACCGCGTCGGCCGCGAGCACGTACTTCGTCGGGACCGGCCGGGACGCCTACTCGGCCGGCCAGTCCGCCTGGGGCCAGGCGTACGCCGCGGGGTACACCCACGACCAGTGCGACGCGGACATGGAGATGGCCGCTCCGCACTACTGGCGGGACGTCGTGACCTGTGTGAGCTGATCGCGCCGTCACGAGCAGGGCCCGGCCGTGACATCGGCTCTTCGCCACATGGTGGTGGGTGGCCGAGGGCCGACGTCGCGCCGGGGGAGGGCGCCGGTGTCGTTGCGGGAGAGCGGGCCGGGTCAGATCCGCCCGGTGACATCACGCTGCGGATCCCTCTGCGGGTCGCCGGCCCGGCAGGCCCCAGGGGTTGGCCCGGCCGGCCCGGCGGGCCCGCGGCCCCCGGATGACGGGTTGTCCGGCCCGCGGCCCCTGGATGACGGGTTGTCCGCCCTGACGGTCGTACTCCGGGCGTGATCAGCGCTGATGCGGCCCGTCGCTCCAGAGCCTCCCCCCACCGCGCGGGCTCTGTTCGCCGCTACCGACGGGAGCGCCCGGGCGTGGGGCCGGAAGGCGGTGTGCCCCACACCCACGCGGGGAGACCCCGAGATCCTGGCAGCCTGGACTCGTGGTGCGCGCGCAGCGGGCCGGAGACGGTGTCCTCATCCCGCCCGCTGTTCATGCTTCGTCACCGGGCTGTCGCCACCTGGGACCCCCTCCCGCGCACCGGGCGATCCACCTTCTGAGACCCGCCCCGGGCCGTCTCGTGGGCGCCGTGCTGCGCCCCGCCCGCTGCGCCCCGCCGTGCTGCGCCCCGCCCGCTGCTTCCTGCCCGCTGCTTCCCGCCGGCTGCTTCCCGTCTGCCTGGCGACGTCAGGAAGGGTCGGCCGGGCCGGGCAGGGAGGGGCCCGTGGGCCGCCCCGATGCTGTCCAGGCGTGTGCGCGTGCGGCTTCCAGGGCGGCGCTGGTGAGGTTGCGGCGCATGCCCAGTAGCACGAGCGACAGTCCCTGCACGACGTCCACGGGAAGTGCCCGCACCGATCCGGGCAGCCAGGAGGAGGGGAATATCGCGCGGGGTGGCGTCTTGGGCTGTTCGAGGTCGCCGTCGGCAGCGGGGCCGACGACCCGCCATCCGCTGACGGTGTCCCACAGGGCGAGCGCGCCGTACGGGAAGAGATCGGCGTGGATCAGCGGGTGTCCCGGATCCCAGCGGAGCACGGCAGGTCGGAGCGGACCGCGGGCATCAGGGGCTGTGGCCGGGACCTTCGGTGGGTTCCAGGCCGTCGGGCGAAGGTCGGCCGCGGCGAGGCTCTCGACGACGCGGGCGAGGTAGGCGACGTCCCCGTCCCGGGGAAGTGCTGCTGATCGGTTGTCCACGGCTCCTCGTTCAAGGGTGATGGCACGGGTTGTCGCAGTCACCTGGTCCATCACCCGGTGCTCCGCCAACGCACCCCACATTCCCGTGCCGTTCGGTGTTGCCCGCCCGGGCCGCCCGGGTGCGGTCCTGTGCGCGGGCGGAGGTACCGGGCGCGGCAGGGCAGGGCGGCCCGGGATCCCGCGGCAGGGTGCTCTCCTCAGGTCGCACGGCTCCTTCGGGCCGGCGCTCTTGACGACGAAACCTTGGACACCGATCGGCCGGTCCGGCGAGAATGGCGCACAACTGCGACATGGGAGTTTCGGCTCGGTCCTTTTCCGACAGGCGGGGGCGGCTTGGTGACGGGAACCTCGGGCGGCAGGTCTGTGCGGCTGGGACGGTGGGCGGTGCCGGTTGTGACCGCGGTGGCCGCGCTGGCCGGTCTCGTGCTCGGAATCGTGACCAGCATCGACGTCGCGGCGATGCCGTTGGCGTGGCCGCAGCACCACCAGATGGTCATGTGGGGCGGGACCGCGGTGCTGGTCCTTGTCACGGCCGGGTTGTCCGTGGCCGTCCTGCGGGCCGACAACCCGTCGGATCAGGGTGGTGGACGCTCGGCGGGCGAGGTATCTGCGCTCGTCATCGGCGACGTTCCCGCCAGGCCGCCGGCGCATGTCCACCGGGGTGAGGCCGACCAGGTCGCCGAGGTGTTCGCGGGGGGTGGGCGCGTGGCCGTCGTCTGTCCGGTGACCGGTGGGCGTGGGGTGGGCAAGACCCAGATCGCGGCGCAGGTCGTGCGGCAGGCCGCCACGCGGCGCGACTACGCGCTGATCGGCTGGGCCTCCGGGGAGACCCCGGACCGGCTGGCCACCGATCTCGCCCAGATCGCCGGGAGTCTGGGCATCGCCGACCCGCAGGGCGACGCCCGCAGGTCGGCTCTGCGACTGCGGGACCACGTGCAGTCCGGCGCGCGGGCGACGCTGCTGGTCGTGGACAACGCCGTGTCCATCGAGGCGCTGCGGGAGTTCCTCCCCGCCGCCGGCCCGGTGCGGGTCCTGGTCACCGGCACCGACCACTCGCTGCGGGTCCTGGGCCGGCTCATCGACGTGTCCGTCTTCGAACGCCCCCAGTCGATCGCCTACCTCCTGGAACGGACGGGGCGCGACGACCGGGAAGGCGCCGATCTGATCGCGCGGGAGCTGGGCGATCTGCCGCTGGGACTGGCGCAAGCCGCCGGCCTGCTGTCCCGGCAGCGGACGCTGACGTTCTCCGCCTACGCGCAGCGGATCGCCGAGGGGCCGCTGTCGGGTGTCCTGCGCCCGGAACCGGGCGGATACCCGCGGGGCGTCGCCGAGGCGATCCTCCAGTCACTGCACACGGTCCAGGAGATGGACCCCTCCGGCCGGGCCGTCGGCGTCCTCGAGGCGATCGCGCTCCTGGACCCGGAAGGGACGAGCGTCGAACTGCTGCGACTGCTCCCACCGCAGGACCCGGGCAGTTCCTGGGAACCGGAGGCCCTCGACGAGATCCTCGGGCTGCTTGCCGACCTCTCCCTGCTCACCTGGACGCAGGACGGCTCCAGCGTCGTCATGCACCGGCTCGTCAGCAAGGTGGCGCGGGAAGTCGTCGTGGCCGACCACCGACTCGGCGCGGTGACCGCGCGCACCATGGCCGCGCTGAACGCACTGCTGCCCAGTCAGGATCCCGCGATGGGAGGAGACCCCCCGCATGCTCTCGCCCCAGGACCTGTCCCGCCACGGCCGCAGCCTGATCGAGGCCGGCCTTGAAGCGCTGACCACGGGCGAGCACGGGCAGGACCTCCTCGACGAACTCGTCCGCACCATCAAGTGGACGCTGAACCAGATGTCGACACAAGGCGCGTTCGAGGCCGCGGCCGTCCTGTCCCGCCGCATCGCCGACACACTCGACGCCTCGGTGGGCCCCCACCGCGCAGCCACCCTGATCGCCCGGTCGTACCTGGGGCGGGCACTGCTCTCCTGCGGACAGTTCAGCGCCGCCCACCAGACTCTGGAGGAGACTCTCGCCGGGCAAACCGCGCTTGTGGGCGCCGACGACCTGGAGACGCTCCTGACCCGCTCGTTCGCGTTGCGGGCCCGCGCGCACTTTGTGAGCCAAACCGACGTCATCGTCCAGTACGAGGAGTTCGAGGCCGACACGCAACGGACACTGGGACCTGACGACCGCATCACACTCGCCGCCCGGAACACCCTGGCTCTGACGCTGCGCCACGCGGGCCTCATCACCAAGGCCCTCCCGTTGCACGAGAGCGTGCTGGCCGATCGGGAGCGGGTGCTCGGCCCCACGCACCCGGACACCATCCGATCACGAGCCAACCTCGCCATGGGATACCTGGCCGCGCGCCGGGGCCCCGCCGCGGTGGAACTCCTTCGGCGGACCGTGGCGGACGCCGAGGAACGCCTGGGTGAGCGCCATCCCGAGACGATGGCATATCGAAACAACCTGGGCCAGACTCTGCGCGACCACGGTGACCACGGGGAAGCGATCCGGATGCTGGAGCGGGTTCTCAAGGACCGCGAGGAGGTGCTGGGTCCGGACCACTTCGACATCTTCCCCACCCGGATCGGCCTCGCCAGCGGCTACATCCATGACGGCCGGAACGACGAGGCATACGCCTTGGTGACACGGGCCCTCGCCCTCGAGGCGACAGGCGAGGAACCCCCGACGGCCACGACGCTCGGCAGGACCTACACCGCGTTGAACGTGATGTACGCCACCGGGCGCCGACGCCAGGCCAAGCGCGGCCTGAGAAGGCTCCACCACGACACGAAAGCCGTCCTGGGGTCGGATGCCGAGCTCGCGCGCACAATCCGCGCACGCGTACGCGTCCACCCGCTCCTTGTGACCGTCAACCGATGGAACCTTGCGTCGCTACGCATCGATCCGAGAGCCGCGCAGACGTCCGCGTTCGCGGTGGGAGCGCTGTTCTCGACGTTGCTCGCAGGCTGGATCACGGGTCAGGCCCTCCTGATCCGCATCGGCCTGCTGGGCATCGGCCTGCACCTGGCTCTGGGCCTGGCGGCCGTCGTGCGGGTACTGCTGAGCGGACGCTCGCGTCGGCGAAGCCGCTGACACCCCAGTGGACAACGGCTTCTGGGTGCCGTGCCCGGTGCGGGCGTCTCTCAGGCCGCCTCTCAGACCGTGCGGGCCTGGGCGAGGAAGCCGGCCAGGGCGCGGGTGGCCCAGTGGTCGGTGCCGAAGGTGGCGGTCAGGCCGGTGAGCGCCGACTCGTAGAGCGCGACGGCCCGGTCGAGGTCGCCGGTCAGCTGGTACAGCCGCCCCAGACTTCCGCCGCTGATCAGGGTGTCGGGGTGGTCGGCGCCCAGTCGGCGGGTGCGCTGCTCCAGGACGGTGGTGAGCAGGTCCTCGCCGCGGTCGAAGGCACCTGTGTCCCGCAGGGCCGTGGCCAGGTTGTGACGGTAGGTCATGGCCGCGACGCCCTCCGGCCCGGAGAGCTCCTCCTGGGCGGCGAGGGCCTCCTCCAGCAGCGGCACGGCGCCGGGTGCGTCACCGGCCCGCATGAGGCAGGTCGCGTAGCCGGCGAGGGTGGACAGGGTGTCGGGGTGCCGGCTGCCCAGGACCTCCCGGTGCTGTTGGAGGGTGGTCTCGAACAGCTCGGCGGCGGTCGTGAGGTCGCCGGTCCAGTCGTAGGCGCTGGCCAGCAGCTTCCGGTTCGCCAGGGTGGCGGTGTGCAGCACGCCCAGGATCTGCTCGCGCTGGAGCAGGGTCGTGCGGCAGAGCTCCAGGCCCGCCTGCGGCTCTCCCGTCTTGAGGAGCATGTAGGCGAGGTTGCTTTGGCTCAGCAGGGTGTCGGGGTGGTTCTCGCCGAGGATCCGCACGCGCTTGTCCGCGACCTCCCGGTAGATCCGGGAGGCTTCCTCCCGTTGTTCGGCGGCGTCCAGGGCGTAGCCGAGGTTGCCGAGGCACTCCAGCGTCTTCGGGTGCTCCGCCCCCACCAGGCGGACCATGTCGGCCAGCGCCTCGCGGTAGGTGGCGATGGCCTCCGCGGATCGCCCCGCGCCCTCGTAGGCCCCGGCCAGGTTGTTCCGGATGGTGGCGGCGTTGAGCCGCAGGGGTGTCGAGTCCTGCTGCTCCCAGTGGACCAGGCCGCCGTGCTCGTGGCGGAGCAGGTCCTGGTAGATCTCGATGGCCCGGTCGAACTGGTGGCGGTTCTCGTAGGTGGTGGCCAATCTGTTCCGCAGCGTGAGCGTCCGGGGGTGATCGGGGCCCAGGTGTGCGGTGCTGTCGGCCACCGCCGCGGCGAACTCGTCTTCCGCGCACTGCAGTTGGCCGCGCGCCAGCCGGACCTCCGCGAGGCTCGCCCGGATGTGCAGGGTGATGAGGTCTCCGCCGCCGAGCACCCGGGTGGCCCGTTCCACGAGCTCCTCCAGGAGGTCGGCCGCGGGCTCGAGCCGGCCCGCCGCCATGAGCGAGGTGACGACCGAGCCGCGGGCGTTCAGGGTGAACGGATGGTCGGTGCCGAAGCGGTCGGCGGCCTGCCGGGCGTAGGCCTCGAAGAGCGGGAGGGCCTGGACGCTCTGGCCGCGCTCGTGCAGGTGCAGCGCGGTGTCGGCGAAGAGCCGGGAGGGCCCGAGGTGGTAGGTGCCGGGGTCGGTGGTGGACAGTGCGGTCGCATGTGCTGCGAGCCGGGCGAGTTGGACGGTGTCGGGATCCTCCTCCGGCCCGTTGGGGTACACGGCTGCGAGCAGGATGCGTTCGGCGGCCTGCCGTCCGCGCGATGCGGGAGGCGGCCCCTCTGCGGTGGCCCGCGCGGCCGCCTCGCGGGCGGCCCGGTCGCGCAGCACCTTCTGCACCAGCCGGTGGACGCTCACCTCCTCCAAGGAGAGGGTGACCATGCTGTAGGCGTGCAGCAGACCGAGCGCCGTCTTCGTTTGGACCGGACCGGCGGTGAGGTCGGCCAGCAGCTCCCGAGGCAGGCCGTCGGGGTCGAGCCAGGCCAGGGTGTGGAGCAGCTCGATGCACAGTGGGTTGCTCTCGGCCAGCGCGGTCAGGGTCAGGGCCCAGACGCCGGCGACGGTCTGTTCGTCGCCGGCGTGGTCAAGGGCGGCCTCGTCCAGGAACTCGTGGAGGCTGCTGCGGTACTCCTCCACGCTGGTCATCGTCTGGTTCATGTAGGCGCCGGCCTGTTCCAGGGCGAGTGGCAAGTCGCCGAGTTCCCCGGCGAGTTGGCCGGCGTGCCACTCCTCCCGTGGGGAGGCGAACGGTACCCAGGAGCCGATCAGTGCCACCGAGTCGGTGCGGGGCAGGACACCGAGGCCGACGAGCCGTACCTGGCGCTGCCAGCCGGTGGCGTACCGGCTGGTGATCAGATGGTGTCCGCGTGGGAGTTTGCCCAGGAGGTCTCCCAGCAGGGCCGGTTCCTCCATGTTGTTGTGGATCAGGAGCCACCTGTCGTGCTGTTGCAGCCAGGACCTGGCCCAGGCGGCCCGGGCCGGGAGCGCGGGCTTCGTGCCCGTCCAGTGCGGGCTCAGCTGCTCGGCGATCGCGGCGAGGGCCGCCTCGGTGGCCCCGGGGAGGGCGGAGTCGATCCACCAGATCAGGTCGTACGACTCACTGTGCAGGTGGGCGTACTGCAGGGCCAGTTCGGTCTTGCCGACCCCGCCCAGACCGTGCAGGACCACGGCCGCAGTGCCGGCGCTTCGGGTCAACTCGGCCCGCACCTCGGCCAGCTCGGCCCTGCGGCCGGTGAAGCTGTGTTTCGGGGCGCGCAGGGACACCACGCCACGGGCCTCGGTGTCGGCGGCGTCGCGCACCGCACTGGCGGGCAGCACCGTGGTTTGGATGGTCACCGAACCGTGGATGCTGCCGCCGACGGCTACCGACGCGATGCCCTCGGCGTGGACCGAGAGGGAGCCGGGTGGGTGAGGGTTCGTCACTCGGCGCCGGCCGGTGCGGCGATGGGTGGGGCGGGCGTGGTGGTGACGTTGGTGGTCACCGAACCGTGGATGCTGCCGCCGACCGCGACCGAGCCGGTGCCACTGGCCTCCACCCTGGTGGCGCCTCGGGGCTCCCCGGCGGGCAGCAGGGCGGCCAACTCGGCCAGCAGTTCCGGATCGGAGCGCAGGGCACGCCGGATCTGGTGGCGCAGGGCGCCCATGGCGTCCTCGTGGTCCGGCCCGGTGGCATCGTCCAGGCAGGCCTCCAGCTCGGCTCGCTGCTGCGTGTCCCTGCGGCGCCAGACCGAGTTGATGACGCGCTGTCCCAGGCCCACCGTCGCGTCGGCGGCGGCCTCCTCGGCCCGGGTCAGGACCGCACCGCCGTAGGCGGCCGCTGCGGAGGTGATGGCCGGACCGGCCAGTGCCATGAACGCATCGAGTTCCATGATCCCCAACTCCCCTTGACCGCACCGGATATGGGCGATCAAGACCAAGTCTACGGAGCACCGGGACAAGGTGGCGGGAAAAGGTTTGGATCGGGTCGGGCGGGCCGCTGTTCGTGGTGGCCGCAGCCATGGGCGTTGTCGACCAGTCGGAGGTCGGTTGCGGGCGGTGGCGGGGTGGCCGGCTGCGGGCAACCGGCGCAGGGTTCGTCCGATTGTGGAGGTGCGCCCGCTGCGGTGCTCGGCCCGCCCGCTCGGAGATGGGCGGCACCGCTCGGGGCGCCGGCCGCTCGAAGGGTGTCCTTGATCCGCCGCCGGCGCCCGGCCGGAGACCTCCTACCGGTGGCGCTGACCTGCCGCTGCGCCGGGACGCGCGGCCGGCGGGCTCGCGTCCCGGTCCCGGGTTTCGAAGGCGGTGTGGATCGGTGCGGATCGTCGGCCACCGCCCTGGCGGTGGGGCCGTGCGTGCCGCCTTCGCGGTGCCGGGTCGCGGGCTCAGACGAGGGCGGCGACGAGCAGGGTGAAGGCGGTGACGATGACGGCGAGGCGGGCGTAGTGGAAGCGGTCCCAGCGGTGCCCCTGCTCCCTCCAGTCGGCGGGCCGGTTGTCGGGGGTCCAGGTCTTGCTCTGGTTGTTGATCGGGACGAGCAGCAGGACGGACATGATCACGCTGACGATCAGCAGGGCGGCGGCGGTGACGACCAGGCCGGTGCCGCGGTGCCATCCGGCCAGGGCCCAGATGGCGGCGAGGACGAGTGAGCCGATGTACCAATACGGCATCACGGCGCCGAGCATCCGGCCCCCGTGGGCGCGGGCGAGCAGGTAGCTGTCGTCGGGGAGGGCGTTGAAGATCGGGTTCATGACGAAGGCGACGGAGAACTCCACCCCCACCATCAGGCCGACGAGCACGGTGGTGATGACCTCGAGTGCGTTGAGCATGGCGACTCCCCCTGAATCTAGCGCTGCTAGGTGGCAAGGTAATGCTAGATCTGCTGTCGCTCACTTGTCTAGCGGTGCTAGGGTCGAGTCATGTCGGTAGTACAGGAACGCAAGGAGCGCGAACGGGCGGCCCGTGAGCGCCTCATCGTGGCGAGGGCCCGTGAACTCGCCGAGCAGCAGGGCTGGGACGCGGTCACCACCCGCCGGCTCGCCGAGCGCATCGAGTACAGCCAGCCCGTTCTCTACAGTCACTTCCGCGGCAAGCGCGAGATCATCGGCGCCGTCGCCCTGGAGGGTGCCGCCGAGATGGCCGTGGCCCTGCGGGCCGCAACCTGCGCCGCGGACGGCGCTCGCGCCCGGGTCACCGCCCTGGCCCGCACCTACCTGGAGTTCGCCGAACGCAACCCGGCGCTCTACGACGCCATGTTCCAGCTCGACGGTGGCCTCGCCTTCGCGGCCGAGGACACCCCGCAGCCGCTGAAGGACGGCTTCGCCGCCCTGCTGGAAAGCCTCGGCGAGGTCGCCGGGGTGGGCGTGGACCCGGGACTGTTCACCGAGGTGTTCTGGGCGGCCCTGCACGGGCTGGCCACCTTGACCCGGGCGGGCCGGCTGCCGCCGGCGGAAGCCGGGCGGCGGGTGGAGCTGCTGGTGGACCGGCTCGCCATGGTCTGACACGGTCTGACACGCCGTCCGGGCGGGCGGGCAGCGGGGGTCCTGCGGCCCGGCTGCCGGCCTGCGGCATCGCCGTTCAAGGGCCACCGGAGCGAGAATCGGTCGGCACGAACGAGACCGAGCGGGAATCCGAGCGCCTCCATGCGAGGGGACACCCGGCTCAATCGGGCCGTAGTGCGTCGGGTGACATCCACCGTGTCCCGGCACACCCGCGCGCGGGCCGCGGCCGGCCCGGTGTGACTGTGCACGGTGGGTGGCCAGGCCGTGTCCGGGGGACGTGACGGGGTGGGAACGGCTCGACTGCCTGCTGGCCGAGGACGGCCCGGAACAGGTCGGCAGTGCTGATGAGGCTCTCTGAAAATCCCCGGCCCCGCTCATCTTCCTCAGCCGTTTGCTGATTCAACGAAGAGTCCTCAGTTTCCCTGCCCGTCGCCGGTGAGCAGCTGGTCAAGTTGGTCGGTGACCACATCCGGGTCAACCGGGTGGTTGGTGTCGACGACCAGAAGGGGCCCACCCAAGCGCAAGGGGCCGGGAAAGGTGGCCCGCAGGAACGCAACACGTTCGGCAACCTGCTCGGGGGTGTGCTGCGGGTCCAGGTGCCCAGGGTGTCGGGTGCGGGTCTGGAAGCGCTCAGCGGCGACAGCCGGATCGCAGTCGCAGAACACCTCGACGAGCCGGCCGCCCAGTTCCCGAAGCCGCGCGGGCGCCGTCTCGTGATGCCACCAGTTGTCCAGCACGGCTCCCGGGGCTCGGGCTGCCAGGGCAAACAGGACATCGTCGCTGGCGCGACTCAGCCTGTGACGCCAGCCGTGGTCTCCGATGCCCAGCGATTCGTAGAGCGCTTCGAGGATCTCGTCCTTGTCGATCAGTGGCAGGCTCATCCGCTCAGCCAAAGCTCGGGCGAGGGTGCTCTTCCCGCTGGCGGGAAGCCCGGAGATGATCACGAAGGCTCTGTCGGTCACGGGCCCATCCTGTCCTGGATCACACCGACGGCGGGGCTGATGCGAGGAGATCAGCAGAGCAGGTCCGACCCTCTGCTGAGCACCTGGTGGGGATTTTCCATCGACCTGCGGGTCGTCACGGCACTGATCTTCGTGGCATGGCCCGAGACGGGAACCCGTGCGGCCACCCCCGAACTGGCCCGCGCCCTGGGCGAGGAGGCCGCCGAGGGCGGCTCGACCAGGCAGAACGGTCCGCCGTTCCCGGCAAGCAGGCCGGCGCGACCACGTCCTGCAGCGACCCCGCCGACCACACCACTGGTCGTCACCGCCGTGTTCGAGGTGGCCGACCGGCTCCTCAGCGGCCCGGACGAGGCCACCGCCTCGGCGGCGCCCGCACGCGCCGGCTGCCGAGGCGCGATACGTCAGCCGGAAGGTCAGCTACAGCATCCGCCGGGGACCGGGCATCTCGATCCCCCTTCCAAACCGCCCTCCTCGCCCACCACCACCGACCAATGGCCAACCGGCCCGTCCCCCGCAGGTCGGGGGAGAAGACGGCGTCGACCTGCGGTGCCTCGGATTGTCGAGACGAGGGCCCTCGCTTCATCTCGACGCTCTCAAGGCATGGCAGCACGAGCGTGGTGGTGGGGTGCGGCCGCCGGGGACGTCGGAACCCGGCTCACCCGCCCGGTCACCCGCTGCCCGACACGCAGGGGCGCCGGATGCGGTCCCACTCCTCGTCGCTCACCATGGGGTGCATCCTCGAAGCCGGGGCGAGCCGGGGCGAGCCGGGGCGAGCTGGGGTGCTGTGTGCGGGGCGGGAGGCGTTCGGTGCCGCTCCCCGCTCGTGGATTCAGGACGAAAGCATGTCCATCCTGACAGGTCAGCGCCGTTTTTCGTAGGACGGAACGCACAGTTCGCGAGGCTTGTCCGGTCCGTTCCCCGCCTCTCAGAATCTCCTGCGTGCGTCATCCGGAGACAGGGGGAATGGTGACGATCGATCACGACGCGGTGCTTCGGGCCCGGGTGCTGCTGCTGGGGTCCGGCCGGCCGAGTCGGGCCGAACTGGTCGGCGCGTACCGGGTTCTGGCTGAGGTGAGTCCGAAGGCGTACGTGCCGAAGTTGGTCGACGCCCTCCTGGCGTTGCGGTGCGAGAGCCGGGATCCGAAGGTGGACGTGGCGCTGGCCGCCGAGGCCTCCCAGGCCGCTCGCATGATGGAGGTCGGGGCGCCGGACCGGGCGGAGCGGTTGTGCCGGGCCCTGGACGCCTACCGGGCGTCCTTGTTCGCCCTCGGGCGCAGGGCGGAAGGACGCGCGATCTGTGCGGAGCTGGCCAAGGCCGGACGCAGCGAGCCCCTGGCGAGTGTTCTGGCCGAGGAGGGGTGCTTCAGGGAGGCTGCCGAGCTCGACGAAGAGGCCGCCCGGAACGGAATCCCTGAGCACTCCTTCTGGAACATGGTGCGATGGGCGGCGAACCTGGAGGGCGCCGGCCTGCACGACGCCGCATCGACCGTCTTTTGCGGGCTCCTCGAGGAGACCCGGCGCAAGGCAACCGAACAGCGCACCGCTTGGGCGGTACTCACCTGGGAGTTGGTTCACTTCTCCCGGATGCGGGAGACCGTCGGGGATGGGGCGGGTGCCGCGGCCGCCCGGCGAGAGGCCCTGAGTGTCCTGGAGGAGCTCGCGACCACGGGCGAGCCGAGGAACTGGAGTTGCATCCTGGGGTGGTGGAGGACGCTGTTCGTCCTGTCGGGGCGGGCAGCCGAACCCGCCGCGAGCCCCGAGTCCCCGATGCCGCCGTTCGGCACGGAGCTCGGATGGTCGCGCGACGTGCGGGACGGTTTCCTCGCCATGCTGCCGGGCCTCGAAGCGGAGGCGGCGAGGCTGCGCGAGGCCGACCGGCTGCCCGAGCTGGTCGAGGTCCAACGCAGGATCAGCATCCGCGCGGCCGTCCGCGAAGGCGACCGCCCCCGCCTGTTCGAGGAGCGGTTCACACCGTACTTCGACGAGGGGGTGACGCTCGCCCGCCGCCTGCCCGACAACCCCGCCCGCCTCGCCCGCGCCCTCACCGACCGGTCGATGTTCCTCGTCGCGGCACGATCCTTCCCACCGGCGCGTGCCGACTTCGCCGAAGCGGTCGCGCTCCTCCACGATCGCTGATCACGCCGCCCGGTCGCCGAGGTACCACCGGTACCGGACCCCGGGCCAAAGCAGCCGATCCCGGCCAAGGTAGGACACTGACCAGCCTGCTCAGATGCGACCCGGCCGGCTACTTGTCGCTGACGGGGCCGCTCGACGTGCCGTTTCTCGGTCGGGTCAGCACGATATCCGTCACTGAATCAGCGACGTATCCGACGGCCGGTGAGCATTCGGTAAGCAGGCTGCCTCCAGCGCCACAGGGTCCTCTCCCGGGCGCGAGCCCTCCGGGAGTGCCGCAGGGCTTGCAGGCGGTGGGCGTCGCGGTGGTGATCGGGGCCACCTGCGGCAGTGATGTCGCCATCGCTTGGCATGATGCCGGGCATGGTGAGAACACTGCGCATCGAGGGCTTTTCCG
This sequence comes from Kitasatospora nipponensis, assembly GCF_039528135.1. Lineage (NCBI taxonomy): Bacteria > Bacillati > Actinomycetota > Actinomycetes > Kitasatosporales > Streptomycetaceae > Kitasatospora > Kitasatospora nipponensis. The sequence goes on from NZ_BAAALF010000141.1 coordinate 17,711, forward strand.
CGACCGGCCAGCCGCTCTCCACGTCGACCACCAAGTTCGGCGGCCAGCCCGTGTGGCTGGCAGGCCCGCAGTGGCCGATCAGCGCGGCATGGGACCGGCCGATGCGGTTCGTCGGCCAGATCGAGTTGGGTCCGGTCCTCGGAGCGGCCGGCCACGGGAAGGTGGCCTACGTCTTCGTGACCCACGCCGATCACGGGGAGGACTTCTTCGACCCCGACATCATCGACCCCGACGGCGGCGAGAACGCGGTGATCGTACAGCCAGGCGGCGACCATGCCGGCCCGGTGCGCCCGCTGGCGACCGGACCCGGGCTGTACGACGCCGACGGGTCGGAGGTGGAGTTCACGGTCGACCTCCGCCTCGCCGACGAGCCCGGCTCCATGACGGATGAGGAGCTGGCTGCCCTGTCCTGCGCCGACCGTGACCGCTACGTCGAGCTGATTGACGGCGACAAGATCGGCGGAAAACCGCTGTTCTTCCAGGGCGACGCGTGGCCGGACGGCGGCCCTTGGCGGCTGCTGCTGCAGCTGGACTCGAACTGGGTGCCGTTCCACCTCAACCTCGGCGCGTCGCCGAGGTTGTTCGCCTTCGTGTCCGAGGACGGCGCCCACGGCAGGCTGGTCGTCCAGGACTCCTGAGCCGATCGGGGCCTTGTGGAATCGGTACCCGCCTGCACCCTCGAAGCCCGCCTCCAACAGCCGCGTTCGGGACGACAGATGCCGTGCTGCCACGACAGACAGGGCGCTGAGTCACATCAGAGCGGCCATCAAGGCGGGAAAGGTGGCACCGCACCTGGCCCGGTCCCCACTCCCGTGCCGGGTACCCGCCCCTCGCGCCGGTCGCCTCCGACGCCGGACCCCTCGCGCCGGCCAACCGGCAGCAGCAGGTGGCGGACCCGTCCGCCGACTGCTGGCGCGGCCGGTGGCGCAGGGAGGTCCGCGACCACACCGACGACGGGCGGCGCGAGTACGACGACGCCGTGCCCATCGTCGCGACCACCCTGGAACTGCTGGCCGCCCGCGGGCCGCTCGGGCCCATCCGGTGGCCCGTCAGCCGCGCCGGCAGCGCACCGAACTGCAGTACTCCTGTCATGCCGGCAGCCTCTCGACGGCTGCACGGGGCCGGCGCCGGCGCTCAGCGGCGGCCGTCAAGCGCGCACCGAATCTGGGAGCTGGGGTACAGCGCCCGGTAGGACCAGGTGCCATGTCGGTGGGGGCTTGTGGGGGGAGCGGGTCAAGCCAGGTCCCGGTGCGAGGACCGGCCCGACCACCACCCTCCGCCCCCATCCGGCAGCTCTACGGGCTCCAGAGCCTCCCAGTGCGCCGCCCGGGCGTGCCCATCCCACTCGACGAACGCGGCCAGCGCCTGCAGGCCCTGCTGGAACCGGTCCGCCTGTGAGCGCTCCGGCTTGCCCGTGGCCGCTGCCCGGGCGGCCGCCGGCTCCGGATCCTCCCCGATGCCGACCGCGGCCAGCAGTTCCATGCTTATGGGATTATTCGGGGCGCCGTGGCGCGGCCGGGACGGCCACCGGGGCCAGGGGAGCTTTCGAGGGGATGAGCGGTGTGAGTGCGGTGGACGTGGACCCGGGGGTTCCTGAGGGTCCGATAGGTGTGGCGCACCGGCGATGGGGCGTTGATCGCGGCAGCCTACTGCCCGCCGCCGTGGTCCTGGTGATCGGGTTGGTGCTGGCGGTGCTGCTGCCCATGGTCGACCGCTCGGTGACGGACCATGCGGTGGTGCGCGCGGGCGACCGGCTCGACCTGGGAGCGGGCCTGACGCTCGCTCCGCCCCAGGGGTGGCGCCTGGTGAAGGGGGTCACGCTCGGCACGCCCACCATCGCGCCGGTGCCGGGCAAGGGCAAGGCGGTCATCACCGACGGCACGGTGACCGCCGCGCTCCAGGTGGGCCCCTACCGCGGTGACGCATGGCAGCTGCTGGATCAGGTGAACGCCGACGAGGAGCACACGACCGACCTGCCGGGCTTCCGGACTACCGGCGACCGGGTGCGCGTCGCCGCGACCGGCCACGTCCGCGGGGTGCGGGAAACCTACCGCGCCACCTTTGGAGCGGGGGTGCTGGCCGGCTACGCGCTGTCCGACGGCCGAGGCCTGGCCATCCTTGTCTCCGCCACCGACGACGGGCAGCTGACCACCCGCGCCGACCAAATCCAGCGAATGCTGTCGAGCGTCGCGCTGACCACCGAGAGGGACCAGTCGTGACCACCGTCATCACCGGCCGGGAGCTGGAGGAGACGAGGGCCGCGGCGCTCGACGCCTCCGGCTGGGGCACACCGTTCAGGATCGTGCAGTGGCACAATGCCTGCTTCTGGGTGCTCGTGCTCGGACTGCTCGCCGGAGCGGAGCAACTGGTGGAGTTCTACCAGCGCGGCGCCGGAGCCTACGGGACCGCACTGACCGTCGGCGCGATCGCGTTCAGCCTCTACACCGTGCCGTGGGTGTTCCTGCTGCGCCGTCACAACCGTTACACCAGCCTGCCGGCGCGGCTGTTCGTCGTCGCCTTCGCCTGGGGCGTGCTGACCGCCACCTTCGTGATGGCGCTGCACGCCAACAGCGCGGCCATCTCGCTGGAGGGCAAGCTGTTCGGACACGGCTGGATCGGCGACTGGGGCCCCGGCCTGACCGCCCCGTTCACCGAGGAGAGCGCCAAGGCCACCGCGCTGGTCCTGCTGATCGGCCTGGCGCCCCGGCTGGTCCGCTCGCCCTACCACGGACTGCTGATCGGCGCGTTCGCCGGACTGGGCTTCCAGATCGCCGAGGACGTCCTGTACGCGTACAACAGCGCCGTGCAGTCGTTCGGCGCCGACCAGGCCGGTGCCGCCCTGGTGGTCGTGGTGGGGCGCTCGGTGACCGGCTTGACCACGCACGCGCTGTTCAGCGCCGTGTACTGCGCCGGACTGATGTGGCTGATCGGCCGCGGCGGTGCCGCGCACCGGCTGCGCGGCCTGCTCCTGGTGGCCGGTGCGATGCTCGGGCACGGCTCGGTGGACTGCCTGGCGTCCATGGGCCCCGCCCTGGGTGGCGCGCTCGGCGGGCTTGCCGCCCTGCCAGGGCTCCTTGCCGCCCTGGGAGGGCTCGTCCTGCTGTCCGTCGCAAGCCTGCTGCTGCTCCGGCTCACCTTCAAGCTCGCCCTGCCGCAGGAACGGCGCTGGCTGCGCGACATCCTCGCCCCCGAGGTCGCCGCCGGCCTGTTCACGCAGGCCGAGCTGACCGCCGCCACCGGGTCCCGCAGGGACCGCCGTGCCTTCCGCCGCTCCCTGCACGGCAGCGACCAGCGCCGCACCGGTAAGCGCGTGCTCGCCGCCGTCCGCCGGCTCGCCCGACAGCTCGCGCTCGCGCAGGGCGCCAGCACCGACGAGGTCGCCCGCGCCCGCGAGGAGGTCTTCCGGCTGCGAGCCGGCGGCTGACTGTCAGACTTCGATCTGCGCGCCCACGCCGGACGGTGCGGTCGCGGGGCAGCCCGCCCGGCACGGCTACCCGTCGGCCGCGCCGTTGCGGTTCACATGCGCCGGATCCGGCCGGTCGCCCCCTGGCGAGCCGGTCGGCTGCTGCTCCCGCTCCAGGCTCAGGCAGGGGTCGCACAGCACGCACCCGCAGCACCATCGACCAGCTACATCGGCACACCTCGCCCGCCGCCCGGCCCGTCACGCCGCTCACGGTGTCGCGGTGCGGGCGCGGCCGCAGGATCAGCTCCGCGATCTTGGCCCGGGTCGGGACGCCGCCCAGCGGGTTGGGGTCGGTCAGTAGTTGTGGTGGATCTGCCAGTAGGCCCAGGCCTGGTTGGGGCTGCCGTAG
>NZ_BAAALF010000142.1:0-21258 GCF_039528135.1 Kitasatospora nipponensis
CGCGCCGCCGCCGGTGCCCGCGGTGGCGCCGCCGGTGGATCCACCGGTGGTGCCGCCGGAGCTGCCGGTGCCGGTCGTGCCCCGGCCGGGGCCGCTGCCGCCGGTCGTGCCGCCGGTGGCGGCACCGCCCGAACCGCCGCCGGCCGTGCCGGTGCCGCCGCTCGATCCGCCGGTGCCACCGCCGGTCGAGCCGCCCGCCGCCCCGCCCGTACCACCGCTGCCACCGCCGGTGCCGCCCGTGGGGCCCCCGGTGGTACCGCCGGTGGAGGTCGCCGTCGAACCGGAGGGGTTGTTGCGGTTGCAGGTGAGCGGCATGCCCTGCAGGTCGCAGCCGTTGGGCTGCGGGGCGTTCTGCAGGATGATCAGGTGGCCGGCGGAGTCGAAGGTCGGGTTCGCGCAGTTGCCGAGCGTCGAGGGATCGACGTTGCTGCTGTTGCCCGGGATGTGCGCGACCTGCTTCAGGCCGCCCTGCACCAGGCCGCGCGGGATCGGCGAGTAGCCGATCGAGTCGATGCCGCTGCTGCCGGTGGCCTGTCCCGCGCAGAGCACGTAGGAGAGGTACTGGCTCAGCGCGGCGCCCTTGGCGTCGTTGAAGCGCGGCGGCACCGGGTCGGCCGCGCCGCTGCGCGGCACGATCACGTAGCTGTAGCTGGAGACCGGGTAGGAGCGCTTGTCGGGGTTGGTGTAGACGCCGTCCAGGTTCTGCTGGAGGTAGTTGGGGTCGTCGGGTGAGGTGTTGTCGTCGACCCCGCGGATCTTGGCCGCGGTCAGCGCCACCGCCACGTTGGAGGCGGTGGGCAGCGTGTAGTAGCCGGCCGGGTTGAGCACCTTGGCGACCGGCCAGCCACTGGTCAGCGCGAAGGCGTACTCGTCGTAGCCGATCGAGCCCAGGCCCGAGGGCTGCTCGATGTAGTGCGCCACCTGGTCGGAGCCGTTCTGCGCCAGCGCCCGGCCCGACGGCGGGAAGAACTCGGTGTAGTCGCCGCAGGCCACGTTGTTGACGGCCTGGCAGTAGGCGTCCCACTGCTGCTGGTGGGTGTGCTCCATCCAACGGGTGAACTGCGCGGTGGCGCCGGAGCCGTCCGAGCGGATGACCGGGGTGACCAGGAGGTGCGGCAGGGCCTTGCCGTACGACTGGGTGATCTTCGGATCGTCCCAGTAGGTGATCCGGCCGGTGAAGAGGTCCACGATGTTGTCCGGCGACAGCCGCAGGTCGGTGACCTGCTTGCCGCCGACCACCAGGTTGTACATGAAGGCGGTGCCGCCCGCGGTGATCGGCACGTAGGAGTAGCCGTAGACCGCGCGCTCGGCGTTGCCGACACCGCCGCGGTGCTGGTCGGAGCTGGCGCCGTTGTCCGTGGAGCTGCGGAAGGGGACGTCGGAGGCGGTGAAGTCGTCCTGGCCGTTCTCCCACTGCTGGCGACCGGCCGCCGAGCCGTTCGGGGTGAAGTTGATGGTGATCCCGCGGTCGGCGACGTCGGTGCGCCACTTCTCGATCGCCGGGCCCGCCCAGCTCGAGCCGTCGGCGTTGAGCGAGGTGGCCGCGTAGGCCGGCACGCTCTGGCCGCAGAGCACGGCCAGCGCGGTGCCGGTGGACAGGAGCAGCAGCGCCAGGAACCGGGCGGCGCCGCCGCCGGCTCCCGGCGTTCGGGCGGGGCGGTGAGCAGCGGCCCACGGCATGGTGGTTCCTCCGGTACGGATGGCGGTTCGGGCCTGGCAGACGGGGGAGGGGCGGGAGCGGGGGGTGCGGGTGAGGGACGGGCGGTTCATCGGGCGGCCGCCTGACGGGCGATGAGCCGGCGCTGGCGCCGGCTCGCCTCGCCCGGACGGCGCCCGCCGATCAGCCGGGTGGTGACGAAGAGGATCAGCACCAGGGCCATCAGCGTCATGGCGGCCGCGAAGGCGCGGGCCACCATGAACGGGTAGGGCTGGCGCACGTAGTTCCAGATGTAGAGCGGCAGGCTCACCTGGTGGCCGGAGAACGCGTTGAGGTTGAACCCGGCGGTGAACCCGGCGGTCAGCAGCACCGGCGAGGTCTCGCCGATGCCGCGCGCCACGCCGAGGATGACGGCAGTGGCCAGGCCGCGCCGGGCGGTGGGCAGCACCACGGTCCACACCGTGCGCCACTGGCTGGCGCCGAGCGCGTAGGAGGCCTCGCGCAGCGTCCCGGGCACCAGCCGGATCACCACTTCCGCGGCCCGGGTGACGATCGGCATCATCATCACCGTCAGCGCCACCGAGGCCGCGAAGCCGCAGGCCTCCATGCCCAGGCTCAGGATCAGCACGCCGAGCACGAACAGGCCCGCGACGATGGACGGCAGCGCGGTCATCGCCTCCACCAGGGTGCGCAGCGGGCGGGCCGCCCGGCCGCCGACCTCGGACATGTAGACCGCCGCCGCGATGCCCAGCGGGACCGCGAACAGGGTGGCCAGGCCGATCTGTTCGAGCGAGCCGACGACGGCGTGCAGCGCGCCGCCGGAGGTGATCGGGGAGACCGCCGAGGTCCGGCTCATGTCCTGGGTGAAGAAGTTGCCGTGCTGGGCGGCCGACACCCCGCGGATGGCCAGGAAGACCAGCTGGTCGCCGATCACGAACGCCAGCAGCAGGCCGGCGCTCCAGGCCACCAGGGTCACGATCCGCTCGCGCACCACCAGCCGGTTCCACTGCATCACGCCGAGCGCGTAGGTGAAGCCGAGGAAGAGCAGGTACCAGGCGCCGAGGAAGCCCTGCGCGCCGCTGAACGGCATGATCCGCTCGTAGACCAGCCAGTCCAGTGCGAGCGAGCCGGCCAGCGCGGCGAGCAGCGTCACCACCTCCGGCCAGGTCACCCCGCCCAGCCGGCGGCGCCGCTCGGGGTCGACGGCGGACCGGGCGGCCGCGGGGTCCGGGCCGGTCGGGGTGTTCGGGCCGGTCGGGGTGTTCGGGCCGGTCACGGTGGTGGGAGCGGCCTGGAGGGTCGCGCCGGCCGGGTCGGGATCGAGCGCCACAGCGGCGTCCCCTTCGGTTCGCAGGGTCGGACGGAGGGTGTCGGTCATCGGGTCAGTCCACCGTCGAGGCGCCGGAGCGCGAGCGGCTGACGACGATCCCGGCCAGCACGTTGACCACCAGCGTCAGCGCGAAGAGCACCAGGCCGGCCGCCATCAGCGCGGAGAGCGAGACCCCGTCGGACTCGCTGAAGCGCAGCGCGATCAGCGCGGAGATCGAGTTGGCGCCGGCCTCCAGCACGTGGCCGTTGAACCGGAAGACCGGCGAGATGATCAGCGCGACCGCGATGGTCTCGCCCATCGCCCGGCCGAAGCCGAGCATCACCGCGCCGATCACCCCGCCCCGGCCGAACGGCAGCACCACGGAGCGCACCATCCCCCAGCGGGTGCTGCCCAGCGCGTAGGCACCCTCCCGCTCGCCCTGCGGCGCCTGGGAGAAGACCTCGCGGCTGAGCGCGGTGACGATCGGGGTGATCATCAGGGCCACCACCAGGCCCGCGACGAAGGCGGAGGAGGTGTAGGAGGTGCTGATGTCCCCGATCCGCACGCTGAGGAAGGGGATGAAGCCCAGGTGCCGGGCCGTCCAGCGGATCAGCCCCAGGATGTGCGGCTGCAGGAAGTAGAAGCCCCACAGGCCGTAGATGATGCTGGGGACGGCGGCCATCAGGTCGACCACCGAGACCAGCACGGCCCGCAGCCGCACCGGTGCGTACTCGGAGATGAAGAGTGCGGCGGTGAGCGAGAGCGGGACCGCGAAGACCAGCGCGATCACCGCGATCAGCACGCCGTCGGGCAGCACCGCCGCGATCCCGAACTGGTGGCCGGCGGGGCTCCAGTTCTGCTGGGTCAGGAAGGACCAGCCCGCGTCCTTGAACGCGTCGGTGCCGCGCAGCAGCAGGAAGAGCGCGATCAGGCCCATGATCGCGAAGACCGAGTAGCCGGCCACCGTCAGCACGGCGCGGAAGATGCGGTCACCACGGGTGGCGGGGGCGCTGATCGGGCGCGGACGGTCGAGGTCGGCGTCGGACGGGACGGGGGCGGACGGCGGCGGTCGGGGGGGCGAGGTGGCGCTCGGTGTCGGGCTGCATGCGGCTGTCCTACCAGCGCGCGCCCCAGTTGACCAGAAGGCCTGCCCGCCGCCCGGCTGACCCCGCGTCAGACCGCCCCGGCAGCGCCCCGCCGCCGCGCCCGCCCGGGCTGCCTTTCGGCACGTCAGCGATGTCCCGCCGGCGCGCGCCGGCCGCTCGCGCCACGCCGAGCCGTCCAGAGATGTCTGTACATCTTGACGACTCGGTGACCGCCACCCGTCATCACGGCGTCACTCAGCACGCCGCTGCGCGTCACCTTCGCTCTCTAGACATAACGGGTCTGGACCAGTCGGACCGCCGCACCCCGGACCCATCGCCGCCCCCTGCGCTAGGAGCCACCCCATGAGCCCGATGCCCGAAGTCTCGCGCCGCACCCTGCTCGGCGGCGCGGCCGCGGCCGCCGTGCTGTCGGCGCTGCCGATGAGCGTGCGTCAGGCGCTGGCCGCGCCGGCGCGGCCCGGCAAGCTCGCGGACATCCAGCACGTGGTGATCCTGATGCAGGAGAACCGGGCGTTCGACCACTACTTCGGCACCCAGGCGGGCGTGCGCGGCTTCGGTGACCGGGCCGCCGTGCGCGGCGTCAACGGGCGCTCGCTCTTCCACCAGCCCGACCCCTCCCGCAAGGAGGGCTACCTGCTGCCGTTCGCGATGAACGCCGCGCACACCAGCGCCTACCAGCAGGGCGCCCCGGCGTTCGGCTTCGTCGACTCGATGAACGCGTGGAACGGCGGCCTGGCCGACGGCTCGGTCACCCGCCGCTCGGGTGGCTGGCTCGGCCAGGGCTACTACGACAGCGCCGACATGCCCTTCTACCACGCGCTCTCCTCGGTCTTCACGACCTGCGACGCCTACCACGCGTCGGTGCAGTGCAACACCAACACCAACCGCGAGCACCTGATGACCGGCACCAGCGGCGGCACCGTGCGCGACGTGCCGGTGACCGACAACACCGAGACCGCCGCCGGTTACGAGTGGACCACCTACGCCGAGCGGCTGGAGAAGGCCGGCGTCAGCTGGAAGACCTACCAGGCGCTGGACAACTTCGACGACAACGCGCTCGCCTGGTTCACCGCCTTCCACCAGGCCAAGCCGGGCGAGCCGCTCTACGAGCGCGGCATGCGCCAGGTCGGCGACCCGGCCAAGCAGAACGACCCGTTCGCGATGGGCGACGCGCTGGTGGACGCCTTCACCGCCGACGTCCAGGCCGACACGTTGCCGCAGGTCTCCTGGCTGGTGGCCCCCGCCGCGCTCTCCGAGCACGCCAACTACGCGCCGCCGAACGGCGAGCACCTCACCGCCCGGCTGCTCTCCGCGCTCGCCGCCAAGCCCGAGGTCTGGGCGAAGACCGTCTTCATCCTCAACTACGACGAGCACGGCGGCTTCTTCGACCACCAGCTGCCGCCGGTGCCGCCGCTGGCCACGGGCCGCGGCAAGTCCACGGTGTCGGTCGACGGCGAGGTCGTGGTGCGGGTCGGCAAGGGCACCAGCACCTACCACCGGGTGGTGAGCCAGGACGGCAAGTACCGGGTGAAGGCCGCCGACGGCTCGCTGACCTGGTCCGACACCCTGCCCGCCGGTGAGACGCTGCTCTCCGGCCCGTACCCGATGGGCCTGGGCGTGCGGGTGCCGATGCTGGTCGTCTCGCCGTGGACCCGCGGCGGCGTGGTGGACTCCACCGTCTACGACCACACCTCGGTGATCCGCTTCCTGGAGCGGTGCTTCGGCGTCCAGGAGCCCAACATCAGCCCCTGGCGGCGTGCGGTCACCGGCGACCTGACCTCGGTCTTCGACTTCTCCGGCCGCAACCCCGCCTGGCCGCAGCTGCCCGACACCAGCGGCAACCGCCAGAAGGTGACCGACACCGGCAAGCTGCCCGCCCCCACCGTGCCCAGCCCGCAGGCCTTCCCGCAGCAGGAGCGCGGCACCCGCACCGCCCGCCCCACCCCGTACGACCTCTCCGTTCGGCCGCGGCTGCGCGACGGCGTGCTGACCGTCGAGTTCGTCAACCAGGGCCGCCAGGGCGCCGTCTTCGCGGCCTACCCGGCGCCCGGCACCGCTCCGCGGCACTACACGGTCGGCGCCGGGGACCGGCTCTCCGACACCTGGACGGTCGGCCCCGAGGGCTACGACCTGCGGGTGCACGGCCCGAACGGCGCGCTCTGGCACCTGCGCGGCGACGCCGCCGGGACGTACGAGGTCAGCCTCTCCGAGGAACAGGACGGCCGGGTGCTGGAGGTGGACGTGATCAACCGTTCGAAGAGCGCGCAGACCTTCCTGGTCGGCGACCTCGCCTACGGCGACGGGCTGCGCCAGGTGCGGGTGGCCGCGGGTGACGACAGGACGGTCAACGTCAAGGTCGGCCGTGAGGGCTGGTACGACGTGACGGTCGCGGTGGTCGGCGACCTGACCTTCCGTCGCCGCCTGGCGGGCCGCTTCCCCGACGACCAGCAGGGCGTCACCGACCCGGCGATGGGCCTGCCCGACGCCCTGGTGCTGGACGTCACCCTGCAGGCCGCCTCCAGCACCATCGACGAAGCGATCCTGGTGCCGGGCTCGCCCGCCCGGGTGAGCGCGAGGTTCACCGCGACCGCGGCGCTGACCGCCATCGAGGCGCAGCCGATCGTGCCGGCCGGCTGGAGCGTCAAGGCCGTTGTCGCGGCGCCCGCCACGCTGGCCGCCGGTGCCACCGCCACCGCCAGCTGGGACGTCACCCCGCCCGCGACGCTGGACGGCAGCACCCCGCAGCGGATCCTGGTGACCGCGCGGGCCCAGGCCGGCGACCGGTTCGCGCTGGCGGACGGCGAGCTGAGCGCCCGCACCGCGCCGGTGATGGCCGGACACCTGCTCGGTGAGGACTTCGAGTCGCTGGCCGGCCTGCTGCAGCCGACCTCCGGCCTGCTGGGCTGGACGGCGCAGGCGCCGCAGGGCTGGTCGGTGGTCAATGCGGCGGCCATGCCGCAGGGCACCGTCCGCCTCCAGGGCTGGACCTTCCACACCAAGCGCGAGTGGGCGACGCTGGGCGCGCAGGACCGCGGCAACTTCACCCGGGGCCTGGGCATCGTCGCGGTCGCCGACCCGGACGACTGGGACGACACCGGCGCGCCGTCGGGCCGTGGCCGGTTCGACTCCACCCTGGTCTCGCCCGCGGTGGCGATCCCGGCCGGCGTGGCCACCCTCCACCTGGGCTTCGACTCGCACTACCGCCAGGAGGCGCCGCAGAAGGCGAGCGTCACCGCGGTCTTCGACAACGGCACCGAGACGCGGCTGCTCGCCTACAGCAGCGACGCGAGCGGCAACGACAACGCCGGCAAGGACGTCGAGAACGCCTTCGTCGCCAAGCAGTTCGCCGTCCCGGCGGGGGCGACGTCGGTGACGCTGAAGTTCCGGATGTTCGACGCCGGCAACAACTGGTACTGGGCGGTGGACCACGTCCGCCTGGACAGCAGGCCCGTCACGGGCTGACCCCGCCCGGGTACCCGCCGACCCGGCCGGGTCCGTCCGCCGTGCCTCGGTGGACGGGCCCGGCCGTCGCGCGTGCGGGCTCAGCCGCTGCCCGCGTCGTGCACGGTGCGGCCGCCGAGCACGGTCCGCTCCGGGCGCAGCCCGGCCAGCGCGTCGGTGGCGCAGTGCAGCGGGTCGGCGGGCCACAGCGTCAGGTCGGCCAGCGTGCCGGGCCGCAGGCTGCCGCGATCGGCGCTCTCGTCCAGCAGGCGGGCGGCGTTGACGGTGTGCAGGGCGACGGCCTCGGCGCGGGTGATGGCGTGGCCGGGCCCCTGCGGGCCGGCCACGGTCTGGCGGGTGGTCATGCCCCAGACCGAGGTCATCGCGCCGTACGGGCCGACCGGGAAGTCGGAGCCGCCCGTCAGCAGCGCCCCCTCGTCGAGCCACTCCCGCAGCGGGAAGAGGCCGGCGACCCGCTCGGGCCCCCAGGCGCGGATCTGCGCGGTGGCGGCGTCGTGCAGCAGCGGGTGCTGGACGGTCACCGGGACCCCGAGCGCGATCGCCCGGGCCCGCTGGTCGGCGCGGGCCAGCCCGCCGTGCTCGACCACCAGGGTCCCCGGCGGCAGCGCGGGGTGGCGCTTGAGGACCTGCTCGTAGACGTCCAGCAGGGTGCGCAGGCCGCGGTCGCCCCAGGCGTGCACGCCCACCCGCCAGCCGCGCCGCACCACCCGCTCGACCGCCCCGGCCAGCGCGTCGGGCTCCCAGAGCAGGGTGCCGTGGTAGCACGGCCGCCCGCTGTACGGCTCCTCCAGCGCGCCGGCCTCGATGCCGCCGTCGATGCCGAACTTGACGCCCCAGACCCGCAGCCAGGGGTCGTCCGTGCCGTGCCACGGCTGCATCGCGTCCAGCAGCGCCTCGATCTCGGCCGCCTCCCGGGCGGCGAAGCCGGAGACCAGCGCCCGCACCCGTACGGACAGCGCGCCGGCCTCCCGGGCAGCCCGCAGCACCGCCAGGTCCTCGACCGGGACCAGGCAGTCGCGCACCGTGCCGATCCCGGTGGCGGCGTAGTCGCGCGAGGCGGCCCGCAGCCCCTCGATCCGCTCGGCGAGTGCCGGGCGCGGCAGCAGCCGTTCGGCCAGCACGATCGCCCGGTCGACCAGCCGGCCGGTCAGCCGGCCCTGCGGGTCGCGTTCGATCACCCCGCCGGGCGGGGCGGGGGTGTCGGCGGTGATGCCGGCCAGCCGCAGCGCGGGCGAGTTCAGCACGACGTTGTAGGCGCCGCGCCGCACCAGCACCGGGTGGTCGGTGGTGACGCCGTCCAACTCCTCGACGGTGGGCAGCCGTTGCTCGGCCAGGTTGACCTCCTGCCAGTTGACGGTGGTGCGGATCCACTGGCCGGCGGGGGTGACGGCGGCCCGGCGGCGGATCAGGTCGAGGAAGCCGGTCAGGTCGTGGGCCCGGTGGACGGGGACGTCGTGGACGCTGTGGGCGGCCAGGATCAGGTGGGTGTGGGTGTCGTCGAAGGCGGGCAGCACGGTGGCGTCCGGCCGGTCCAGCACCTCGGTGGCCGGGCCGACCAGCGCGTCCAGGCCGTCGGGCTCGGCGTGCAGCGCGGTGATCCGCCCGTCGTGGACGGCCAGCGCGCGCTGCGGGGGCTGCCCGGGGACCAGGGTGTGCACGGCGCCGGCGCGGATCAGCAGGTCGGCGGGTGGCTGCGCGGATGCGGTGTCCTGAGCGGTCATGCGGACTCCTCGGTCGGGCGTCGAGCGTCGAACGCGGGTGTCGGAGGCCAGGCGTCCGACATCAGGCCTCAGGCCTCAGGCCTCACGGGGCAGGTCGTCGGGAAGGCCCAGGCCGGTGACCTTCCCGACGTGCCGCAGCCCGGGCTCGGCGAGCCGGGCGTGCAGCGCGGTGAAGACGCCGCGGGCCGCGACGGCGTTCCAGTCGGCGGGCAGCAGGGGAGCGGGCAGCCCGGGGTCCAGGTAGGGCAGCCGGCGCCACTGGGTGAGCATCGGCACGTAGTCGCGGAACGCCTCCACCGGGTCGATCCGCGGCTGCGCCGACAGTTCCCGGGCGACCGGGCCCCAGCGGTCGGTGAACGCGGCGTACTGCGCCTCGATCGCCGGGAAGTCCCACCAGGAGCACACCGCCTCGCTCAGCTCGGCGAACCCCGCGTAGGCGGATATGAACAGGTGGACGTACGCGCTCAGGCCCAGCCGCTCCAGCAGCCGCCGGGCGTCGGGCAGCACCCGGGCCGGGGCGAGCCAGACGCCCGGCGCCGCGTTGCCGAAGCCCAGCCAGGTCAGTCGCGAGCGCAGCTGGTGGCGGTGGGCGCGCTCGGACTCGGGGACCGAGAAGACCGCCATCACCCAGCCGTCGGCCAGTTCGGCCGGCTCCAGGCTGTGGAAGATCCGCCGGTCGCCCTCCTCGAAGACCGGGCCCATGGCCGGGTCGAGCCGGTAGCCGGTGCCGTCGCGGCGCTCCTGAAGGAGGGTGCCGGCCTTCTTCAGCCGGGAGATCGCGGAGCGGACCGCCGGTCCGTCGACGTCCAGCTCGGCCATCAGCGCGATCAGGTCGGCGATCGAGATCCAGCCGCCGAGCCGGCGGACGAACTCGCCGTAGATCGTGTTGATCAGGGAGCTGGGCCGGGGTGCGCTTCCCGACATGGTCGCCCTCCTCCCTGGCAGCCCGTCGGCGGCCGGCGCGGTGATCATACCGGGGGCGCGGATTCGGCGTAGGCGCCGGAGAGCAGGTGGCCCGCGCCCGGCGCGTGGGCCGGCAGGTCCAGCGCGCGCAGCAGCCGGTGCACGGTGCAGATGGCGGCCGAGACCACCGGCTTGCCGAGCAGCTGCTCGGCCTCCTCGACGGCCGACAGCGAGGGCAGTTGCACGCAGGCCGAGAGCACCACGGCGTCCGCCCCGGAGTGCGCCAGGCGCTGCGCGATGGCGGGCAGCAGGGCCGGGTCGTGGGCGGCGACGTCGAGGTTGTCGGGGATCTCCAGGGCGGCGAAGTCGAGCACCTCGACGCCCTCGTGGGTCAGGTAGTCGACCACCGTGCGGGTGAGCGGCCGCAGGTAGGGGGCGACCAGGGCGATCCGTTTGGCACCGAGCGTGTGCAGGCCCTCGACCAGCGCGCCGGCGCTGGTGACCACCGGCGCCGGCGCGCCGTTCTCGACGGTGCGCGCGTGCAACCGGGCCTCGGCGGCCCGGTGGTAGCCCAGGCCGTTGCTCATCACGGCCACCAGGCAGGCGTAGCCCAGGACATCGACCCGGGCGTCCGAGAGCTCGACGGCGCAGCGGTCCGAGTCGGCGTCCATCGCCCGCAGTTGCTCGGGGGTGACCCGGGTCATCCGCATCCGGCTGGAGTGGAAGGTGAAGCGCTCGGGGGCGACCGCCTCCCGGGCGCGCAGGATGGCCGGCACCTCGGTCTCCATGGTGACGTTGGAGCTCGGGACGATCTGACCTATCCGGTAGCTGCGCGCAGGCACGGGCTGGACTCCTTGTCCGTTGCGGTGAAAGGGATGTGACGGATGATCAGCGGGCGTCGACGACCGGATTGGCCAGCGTGCCGATGCGCTCGACGGTGGCCTCCACCAGGTCGCCCGGCTGCAGGAACTGCGGGGGGACCAGGCCGGCGCCGACCCCGGAGGGCGAGCCGGTGGAGATGACGTCGCCCGGCTCCAGCGTGACGCCCGAGGTGATGTCGGCGATCAGTCGCGGGATGGCGAAGAGCATGTGGCGGGTGCTGGAGTCCTGCTTGGTCTCGCCGTTGACGCGCAGCGACAGGCGCAGGTCCTGCGGGTCGGGGATCTCGTCGGCGGTGACCACGGCCGGGCCGAACGGCGCGTAGGAGTCCTGGCCCTTGGAGAAGAACCACTGTCCCGAGCGGCGCTGGTCGCGGGCGCTGACGTCGTTCATGACGCTGTAGCCGAACACGTACCGCCAGGCGTCCGCCTCGCTCACCCGGCTGGCGGTGCGGCCGATGACCACGGCCAGTTCGCACTCCCAGTCGAGCTGCTTGGTCAGGTCGGCGTTGTGCAGGATCGGCTGCCCGGGGCCGGTGACGGCGGTCGAGGGCTTGCAGAACAGCACGGGACGGTCGGGTAGTTCGCGCTCGGTGTCCAGGGTGCGGTGCGACTCGGCGACGTGCTCCACGTAGTTGAGGCCGACCCCGATGATCTTGCCGGGCCGCAGCGGCGCGCGCAGCGAGACCTCGCTCAACGGCCGCACGGCGCCCGGCGGGCAGGCCGCGGCGGTAGTGTCCGCGAGCAGGGCGCGGGCGGTCTCCAGGGCGGGTCGGCCGGCCTGGATGAGGCTCAGCAGGTCGCCGGGCAGGTCGGTGCCGGCGGCCGCGGCCAGCGCGGCCAGGTCGACCACGTGCTCGTCGCCGAGGCGGGCGCCCAGCCGGGGCGCCGGCTCGTCCGTGTCGTTCGGGCAGTAGGTGAGCAGGTGCATCGGTGGCTCCTTGCGGCGGGGTGGTGGGCGCTGACGGCTCGGGGGGTGCCGGTGACGCTCAGGGCAGGACGGGCTGGTGGGCGCCGCCGTCGGTGTGCGCCTCCTCCCGGTAGAGGCCCAGGGAGCGCATCACCGGGAAGTCGTTGAAGGAGAAGAGGCAGGCGTCCTCGGACCGGTCGAGGTTCTCGTGCTCGTGCCAGGCCCAGGACGGCACGCAGAAGATGTCGCCCTGCTGCCAGGCGAAGCGGCGCCCGGCGATCACCGAGACGCCCCGGCCCTTGGCCGCGGTGTAGACGACCGAACCGGTGTGCCGGTGGGCGGCGGTGGCCTGGCCCGGACGCAGCAGCTGCAGGTGCGCGCCCATCGTGGGCATCACCGGGCCGCCGGTCACCGGGTTGGTGTACTCCATGATCACGCCGTCGAAGGGCGAGCCCTCGCTCGCCCGGGCCAGCGCGCAGAGCGCCTGGTAGCTGGGCTCCCAGGGCCAGCCGAGCAGCGGGGAGTAGGGGCGGGTCCACTTCTCCACGCCGTAGGGCAGCAGGTTGGCGCCGTAGCTGAGCAGCGAGGAGTTCACCACCGCGCCGGGCCGCTGGTAGAGCTCGGGGTGGACCTCGTAGAAGCCCGCGTCCAGCGCGTTGACCAGTGGGATGTCGAGGCCGTCCTGCCAGATCACCGGGGCGTCGTCGGCCTCGTTGCCGTGCTCGTGCCAGGTGTTGTTGGGGGTGATGGCGAAGTCGCGCGGGCCGACCCGGAGCTTCTGGCCGTCCACGACGGTCCAGGCGCCGGTGCCCTCGTGCACGAAGCGCAGGGCCGCGGCCTGGTGGCGGTGGGCGGTCATCGCCTCCCCGGGCCCCATGATCTGCAGGCCGGTGTAGAGCAGCCCGACGGCGGCGCTCAGCTCGCGCCGGCCGGGATTGACCAGCATCACCACCCGCCTGCCCGCGTCGTCGGCCTGCACCAGCGGCAGCGCCCGCTGGACCAGTGGGCGCAGCTCCTCGTAACGCCACAGCACCGGAACGGACTTGGGCTGCGGGTACCAGGGCTCGATCTCGTTCGCCACGGTCCACAGCGCGCCGGCCTCGAGCTTGGCCAACTCGTCGTAGTAGGCCATCAGTTCGGGGTTGTCGCGGACCCGGGCCCGGCCGATCCGGCGGTCCTCGTCGCTGCTCATGACTCCTCCTTCGGGGGCGTGCGGTCCTGCATGTGCGGTCCGCCGGCGTGCGGTCCGTCGGTGTGCGACCTGTCGGTGTTCGGTCCCTGGCTCTGCGGGCGCTCGGGTCGCATCATCGCCGGGTCGGCGGCGAACACCACCGGCCCGCGCGGCCGGTTGTCGACGTGGAGTTGGAAGATGTCGAAGCGGTTGTAATGGCCGACGATGTCGTGCATCTGCTTGGGCTGGATGCAGCGCCCGAGGTCGATCTCGGCGTAGACGATGCCCTCCTCGTCGACCAGCGGCTCGGTGACCGGGCGGCCGTCGGGACCGAAGATGCCGGAGAGCGCGCTGCGCGGGCGGGCGAGTTGCTTGCGCACCTGCTGGTCCTCGCCGGCGATCAGGTCGACGATCTCGGGTGAGACGGTCGAACAGGCGACCACCGAGAAGACCTTGCCCTCGAAGCAGTGCGCGGCGGTGCGCAGCGCGATCGCCTCCGCCATGTCGTAGTCCTCCGGCCCGACCGGCAGCGCGATGTAGCAGGCGGCGTGCACGAGTTCGCCCTGGGCGAGCAGGGTGAAGCGGGCCAGTGTGTTGGTGTTCTCGCCGCAGGCCAGCACCCCCAGCGGGCCGACCGCGCTCGGGTGCACCCGCAGCGAGCTGGCGTCGCCACCGGTCCAGGTCAGCTTCTCGGCCCAGGTCGGCACCAGCTTGCGGTGCACGCCCAGGAGTTCACCCTCGGAACCGATCACCAGCAGGGTGTTGTACAGGACGCCCAGGCTCTGCGCGCCGCGCTCGTTGACGCCGATCACCAGCACCACGCCGGCCTGCCGGGCGGCGGCGCGCAGGGTGTCGACCAGCGGACCGGGGACGTCGACGGCGCCGCGGTAGAGCCGCTCGAACCAGGGGGACCCCTGCACCGGGTTCATGGTCCAGTTCCAGTAGGGGTAGCCGGGGACGAACACCTCGGGGAAGACCACCAGTTGGGCGCCGTGGCCGGCGGCCTCGTGGATCAGCGCGACGGCCTTGTCGACGGTGGCGACCGGGTCGAGGTAGACCGGGGCCGCCTGGACGGCGGCCGCGGTGAAGCGGTGCAGGGTCTGCATCTGGTCCTCCGGGGCGGGGCGGAGCGGACGGCGTGAGATCGGCCGGGGAGCGAGTGGGGCCGGGTGGGAGCCGGATGGAAGGCGGATGGCCCTCAGCGGGCCGTGCCGGTGGTGAGCGGCCGCGGTAGCGGTGGCGCGGCGGGCAGCCAGCGGTCGTGCAGGGGAGCGGTGGCGTCGCGCAGCAGGTGCAGTCGGGGCGCGACCCGGTCCGCGCCGGGCGGTGGGGGTTTGCGGCTGCCCGGCTGCCAGGGCCGCGGCCAGCGCGCGCCGGGGCCGGTGTAGCCCTGTTCGGCGGCCGCGTGCAGGGTCCAGAGCGGGTCGTACAGCTGGGCGCGGCCGACCGCGACCAGGTCGGCCCGGCCGGCCAGCAGCACCGAGTTGGCGTCCTGGTGGCTGGAGATCGCGCCGACCGCGATGGTCGGGATCCCGGTGGCGCCGCGGACCAGGTCGGCGAACGGGGTCTGGTAGCCGCGCCCGTACGGCGGCCGCTGGTGCGCCACCACCTCGCCGGTGGAGACGTCCACCGCGTCCGCGACGGCGCAGGCCAGCGTCAGGGAGATCAGCAGCACGTCCTGCTCGCTGGTCCCGCCCGGGGCCCAGTCGGCCGCCGAGATCCGCACCACCAGCGGCCGGCCGGCGGGCCAGGCGGCGCGCACGGCCGCCAGCACCTCCAGCGGCAGCCGCAGCCGGTTCGCCAGCGGGCCGCCGTAGCCGTCGGTGCGGTGGTTGGTGAGCGGGGAGAGGAACCCGGAGAGCAGCTGGCCGTGGCCGAACTGCAGCTCCAGCAGGTCGAATCCGGCCCGATCGGCGCGCCCGGCGGCCGCCGCGAAGGCGGCCGGCAGGGCCGCCAGGTCGGCCGCGGTGGCCTCCCGCGGGGCCGGGCTCGCCGGGTCCCAGGCCAGTGGGGAGGCGGCCAGCGTCGGCCAGCCGTCCGCCCCCAGCGGGCGGCCGATCCCGTCCGGTCCGGGCGGCGCGGTGGAGCCGCGTCGCCCGGCGTGGGTGAGCTGGATGCCCAACGGCGTGTCGCTCACCGCGCGCACGGCCCGCACCAGGGTGCGCCAGGCCGCCTCCTGGGCCTCGTTCCACAGGCCCGGGCAGTGCGCGGTGGCCCGGCCCTCGGCGCTCACCGCGGTCATCCCGGCGACCACCAGGCCGGCGCCGCCCAGCGCGAGGGCGGTGAGCTGAGCCTGCTCGAAGGCGCCGGGCAGGCCGTCGACGGCGGTGAAGGTGGCCAACGGCGGCACCACGATCCGGTTGCGCAGGGTGAGCGAGCCCAGCCGCAGCGGCCGGAACATCGGCGGCACCACCCGCCCGGCAGCGTCGTGGTCTGCACCGTCGTGGTCGGTGTCGGGCGCCTGGCCCGCGGCCGCACCGAAGGCCGCGTCCACGGCGTCCACGAAGCCCGGGTCGCGCTCGCGCAGGTTGCCGTAGCTGACCCGGCGGCTGCGGGTGAGCAGGTTGAAGGCGAACTGGTCGACGCCCTGGCCGGTGTGCCGGCCGACGTTCTCGAACCACTCCAGGCTCGCCTGGGCGGCCCGCTGCGCCGACTCGACCACCGGCCGGCGCTCCGCCTCGTAGGCGTCCAACGCCGCGTCCACCGACGGTTGTTCGTGCAGGCTCGCGGCGAGCGCGAGGGCGTCCTCCAGGGCGAGCTTGGTGCCGGAGCCGATCGAGAAGTGCGCGGTGTGGGCCGCGTCGCCCAGCAGCACGACGTTGCGGTGGCGCCAACTGGCGTTGCGCACGGTGGTGAAGCTGATCCACCGGGAGGCGTTGGGGATCAGTCGGTGGCCGTCCAGGTGCTCGGCGAGGATCCGCTCGCAGAGCCGCACGCTGGCCTCGTCGCTCTCGCCGCGCGCGAACTCCCGGTCCGCCAGCGCCTCGAAGCCGGCCCGGCGCCAGGCGTCCGGCGCGATCTCCACGATGAAGGTGGAGCGCCGGTCGCTGTAGGGGTAGGCGTGCACCTGCAGCGCGCCGAAGTCGCGCTCCTCGACGATGAAGGTGAACGCCTCGAAGACCCGGTCGGTGGCCAGCCACATGTAGCGGCACCGCCGTTCGTCCAGCTGCGGGCGGAAACTGTCGGCGAAGGCCGCCCGGGTGCTGGAGCGGACGCCGTCAGCGGCCACCACCAGGTCGTATTCGGAGGCCAGTTGGCCGACCGGCGGGGCGGGCGTGCGGTAGCGCACGTCCACCGCCAGCTCGGCGCAGCGCTGTTGCAGGATCTCCCGCAGCCGGTTGCGGTCCAGGGCGGCGAAGCCGTGGCCGCCACAGGTGCGCACCGCGCCCGCGTGGCGAACGTCGATGTCGCTCCAGCGGGCGAACTGCGCGGACATCGCGGCGAAGACCTTGGGGTCGGCCTGCGCGATGCCTTCCAGCGTCTCGTCGGAGAAGACCACACCGAAGCCGAAGGCGTCGTCGCGGGCCTCGCGCTCCCACAGGGTGATCTCCCACCGCGGGGCGAGCTGCTGGGCCAGGGCCGCGAAGTACAGCCCGCCGGGACCGCCTCCGATGACTGCAACGCGCATGACGCCCTCTCCTGACGCTTCCTGACGCTTGGTGCGGCCGGGCACCTCGGCGGTGCGGCCGGCCGCGGGCCGGGATCCGGGCCGGGATCCGGGCTGGGGTTCGGCTGGGCTCGGTTCAGGCGTAGGACTCCGGGGGCTGCGGACCGGACTCGACCAGCGCGCGGCGCACCTGCTCGGGCCAGGGCGCCGAGCCCTTGGCGTCGGTCGCCGCGTGCACCACCGACATCCGCCCGCTGGCCGCCGGTCCGTGCGGACCGGCCACATCGAAGGCGTAGTGCAGCGAGGAGGTGCCCACCTTCGCCACCCGCAGCTCGATCCGGACCAGGTCACCGAACCAGAGCCGCTCGTGGTAGTCGGCCTCGAAGTGCACCCGCGGGATGCTGCCGAAGAGCGCGGACAGGCCGAGCCGGCGCAGCAGCACCGCCTCCGCCGCCTCGGCCCAGCGCTGCACCGAGGAGAAGTGGTAGTGGCCGGCCGCGTCGGTGTCGGACCACTCCACCCGGCGCTCGACCGCGACGCTGGGCAGTTCGGCCGGCGGGGCCACCGGTGCGTCGGCGTGCGCCCGGCGGCGCAGCTCGGCCCGGTTGAGCTTGCCGGTGGCGGTGCGCGGCAGGGCCGGGACGAACTCGACCGCGCGCGGGTACTTGTAGGGCGCGATGGCCCGCTTGACGAACTCCTGCAGCGAGCGCACGGTCTCGGGCCCCTCCGCGGCGCCCTCCCGCAGCACCACGAAGGCCTTGGCGATGCTTCCGCGCTCCTCGTCGGGCGCCGCCACGACCGCGCAGTCCACGATGTCGGGGTGGTCGGCCAGCACCTGCTCGACCTCGGGCCCGGCGATGTTGTACCCGGCCGAGACGATCATGTCGTCGCTGCGCGCCTGGTACCAGAAGTAGCCGTCCTGGTCACGGACATAGGTGTCGCCGGTGAGGTTCCAGCCGTCGCGCACGTAGCTGAGCTGGCGCGGATCGGCGAGGTAGCGGCAGCCGGTGGGGCCCTTGACCGCCAGCAGGCCGGGCGTGCCGTCGGGCACCGGCTCGCCCTGCTCGTCCAGGATCGCCGCCCGGTAGCCGGGGACCGGCCGGCCGGTGGCGCCGGGACGGATGTCGCCGTCCGCGGCGGAGATGAAGACGTGCAGCAGTTCGGTGGCGCCGATGCCGTCGATCAGGCGCAGCCCGGTCGCGGCGTGGAAGGCCTCCCAGACGGTGGCCGGCAGGTGCTCACCGGCCGACACGCAGCGCCGCAGCCCCACCAGCCGGTCCGCCAACCCGGCGGCCAGGATGGCCCGGTAGGCCGTGGGGGCGGTGAAGAGGACGGTGACCCCGTGCGCCGCCACCTGCTCGGCGAGCTGCTGCGGAGCAGCCTGCTCCAGCAGCAGCGAGCCGGCGCCGACCCGCAGCGGGAAGACCACCAGGCCGCCCAGGCCGAAGGTGAACGCCAGCGGGGGAGTGCCGGCGAACAGGTCCTCGGGGGTGGGTCGCAGCAGGTGCCGGGAGAAGGTGTCGGCGTTGGCCAGCACGTCGCGGTGGAAGTGCAGGGTGGCCTTGGGCCGGCCGGTGGTGCCGGAGGTGAAGGCGATCAGCGCCACGTCGTCGGCGGCCGTCGGCACCGCGCTGAAGGCCACCGGGTCCCCGGCGCCCGCGTCGTCCCCACCGGATGAGCCGGGCGTGCCGGGTGCGCAACGCGTCGTCAGGTCCTGCGGGCCGGTGCCGCCGTAGGCCACCACGGTCAACCCCGGGGTGTCGGCGCCGCGCAACTCGTCCAGGAAGCGGTGGTCGCAGAGCGCGAGGACCGGCGAGCTGATCGCGTGCACCTCGCTCAGCTCGGCTGCCCGCAGCATCGGCATGGTGGTGACGACGACGCCGCCCGCCTTCAGCACGGCGAGCCAACAGGCGACCAGCCAGGGGCTGTTGGGACCTCGCAGCAGGACCCGGTTGCCGGTCGCCAGGCCCAGGTCGACGGTCAGCAGGTGGGCGATCCGGTCGACCCGGTCGCGGAGCTCGCCGTAGCTCCACTCCTCGGTGGGGGTGACCAGGCAGCGCCGGTCGGCTCCGAGCTTCGCGATGGTCTCGTCGAGCAGGACCTGCGCGCAGTTCAGCCGGGCTGGATAGGCCAACTCCGGTAACTCGAAGAGCAGTTCTGGCCACTGGTCGAACGGCGGGAGGTTGTCGCGGCAGAACGTGTCCACATGGGCAGAGGGGGTGAGCTCCATGGGCGGCACCTCAATCGGCGGGCGGGAGTGAGGCCAGTATGGCGCACTCGTGACGCCAGTCAAGAGAGCGAGACATTTTCCGCGCGCCGCCGGGAGCGTGCCGCGGCGGCGACCGGCCGCTCGCGGAACTGCCCTGCGGTGGAGCGTGCTTGAGCGACCGTGGGCCGGATGGCTCAGCGGCCGGTGACAGGTGGTCGGGGGACGGATCCGGGCCGGCGCGGTGGCCGGGTGCGGTGCCGCAGCTCAGGCGGTCGGTGCGCCGCGCAGCCAGTGCAGCACCTGCCGGGCGTGCTGGTCCGGCGGGAAGACCGGGTGGAAGACGTGCTCGATCACGCCGTCGCGGATGACCAGGGTCAGCCGCCGGTAGAGCCGGCTGCCGGCCGCCTCGAAGGTGGGCAGATCCAGCGCCGCGGCCAGCTCGAAGCCCGGGTCCGAGAGCATCGCGAAGGGCAGCCGCAGCCGCTCGACCACCTCCTGCTGGTAGTCGGTCGGCTGGCTGGAGAGGCCGAAGACCCGCGGCACGCCCAGTTCGGCGAGGTCGCCGTGGTGGTCGCGGAAGTCGCAGGCCTCGGTGGTGCAGCCGCGCGCGCCGGGGATGGTGTCCCAGCCCTCGGGCAGGTCCGTGTCCGGACGGCCGGTGAGCGGGTAGAGGTAGACGACGGACCGGCCGGCGCCCAGGGCGTCCAGCGCGACCGTGCCACCGGCCGTGCTGGACAGCCGCACCCGCGGCGCGGGCAGGCCCGGCAGGTGGTCGGCGGCGCCGTCGTCCTGCGGCACGGGCAGGTTCGCCGGGAGGCGGTGCACCTCGGGCGCGGTGGCCGCCGCCCCGGCGGGCCCGGCGGCCCGGCTGGTGCGGTAGGCGGCGTCCTGGAGGTGGCGGGCCAGCACGGCCCGGCGGGCGGAGAGCGCCTCGATCCGCTCGTCCAGGTCGTCGATGGCCGCACGGTAGACGGCCAGCGAGGCCGGGCAGTCGTCGGCGTGATCATGGCCGCCGGCCAGGCAGGCGAGGAAGGGCCGGGTCTGCTCGACCGCGATGCCCAGCCGGGTGAGCGCCCGCATCTCGCCGACCAGCCGGGCGTCGTGCTCGGAGTAGTCGCGGTAGCCGTTGGCGAGCCTGGCCGGGGTGATCAGGCCCAGCGACTCGTAGTACCGCACCGTCTTCGTGGTCACCCCGGCGCGCCGCGCCACCTCGCCGATCCTCATGGTCCCCTGGTCCCCTGGTCCTCGCTCGTCCTCACCGCTCCCCTGCGGTCTTCCGTGCCACGACGCTAGACCTTGCCCCCCAGGGCAAGGTCAAGCCGGCGGCAGGGCGCGGCACAGGGCCTCCAGCGCTTCGCCGTACGCGTGCTCCGGCGCCGCGGCGTACCCGACGACCAGGCCGTCACCGAAGCGCGAGCCGTCGTGGTCGCCGTCACCGCCCGCGGCCCCGCCGGTGTCCGGGTGCCGGAAGGCGCTCAGGCCGTCGAGGCCGATGCCCAGCCAGGCGGCCGCCTTCAGGGCGGCCGGCTCGGTGCCCGGCGGCAGGCGCAGCACCGCGTGCAGGCCGGCCGCGATCCCGGTCACCCGCACCTGCGGGGCCCGCTCGGCCAGCACGGCCACCAGCCGGTCGCGGCGGCGCCGGTAGCGCTGCCGCATCCGGCGCACGTGCCGGTCGTAGGCGCCGCTGGTGATCAGGTCCGCGAGGGTGAGCTGGTCCAGCGCGCTCACCCACGCCTCGCGCTCCCCCTTGGCGCGCAGCACCGGGTCGACCAGCGGCTCGGGCAGCACCAGCCAGCCCAGCCGCAGGGCCGGGGAGAGGCTCTTGCTCACCGAGCCCAGGTGGACGACGTGCTCGGGCGCCAGTCCCTGCAGGGCGCCGACCGGCCGGCGGTCGTAGCGGAACTCCCCGTCGTAGTCGTCCTCCAGGATCACCCGACCGCCCGCCCGCGCCCACGCCACGACGGCCGCGCGGCGGTCCGGCCGCAGCGGGTCGCCGGTGGGGAACTGGTGCGCCGGGGTGAGCAGCACGGCCCGCGCCGCGCGCAGGGCGGGCAGCGCGTCGGTGTCGGCGCCGTGCCCGTCGACCGGCAGGGCGAGCGTGCGGACGCCGGCCGCGGTGAGCAGGCCGCGGTGGAAGGGCAGCCCGTACCCCTCGACGGCCAGCGGGCCGCGCAGCACGCCGCCGCCGTACAGCAGCCGCAGCGCGTGGGCCACACCCGAGCAGACGACGATGCGTTCGGGGTCGGCGCGCACCCCGCGCACGCGGGCCAGGTAGTGGGCCAGCGCGTGCCGCAGTTCGGGGCGGCCGCGCGGGGCGCCCGGACC
>NZ_BAAALF010000143.1:0-21240 GCF_039528135.1 Kitasatospora nipponensis
GGGGGGGGGGGGGGGGGGGGGGGGGGGGGGGGGGGGGGGGGGGGGGGGGGGGGGCCGGCGGGGGCCGGGCCGCCCGCCGCCGGGGACGGGCCGGCGGGTGGCCCGACCGGTACGAGATCAGTGCTCATGGTGGTCCTCACGGTGGCTCGGCTGCGCAGGGGAGGCTGGCCGGTCCGAACCGCGCGGCCGAGCGGCGGTGGAGGACGGGGGCAGCCGCGGCGGCGGCAGCGGGAGAGGCGAAGCAGGAGGTGGAGAGCGGCGGTAGGCCGTGGTCCCTGGCAGGTGATCACAGGGCGGGGCGGACCCGGAGCGCAGTCAGCGGGTCAGCAGGCACACATGTCGCTCGCCTGGCGTCGCAGATCGACGTGCAGGCGGCAGACGAGAACGGTGCCGTGGTCCATAGTCGAGATAGTCGTTGATCGGCGGGCGGCCCGTCAAGCCGCCTCCACCGACTGGACAGGTGGGCCGCGAGCGCGGCTGGAGCGGCACAGCGGGCAACTCGCGCGCGACGCGGGGCTGTCGTGAGAACACGCCGCCACCCGCGGTGCGCAGACCGCGAGCGCTGCCGGCGCTCGCTCGGCGGGTCGGCCGGCGGGGAGCGGCCGGAGCCGGCAGCGAACTCGTCGTGCTGCCGGGCTCCGGGCCGCTCGAGCCCGCGGACCCGGGCCGGGTGCGCGGGCTGACCACCGTGCCGCCGGAGCGGCGCGCGCAGGACCCGGAGCTCGCCGCCCGGCTCGCCGGCTGGCTCCGCGAGCCCGCGGACGCGCTGGGCGGGCGGCCGGAGAGCGGGTCCGTGCACAACCCGGTCTACGGCCACGCCCGGGTGACCACGGTGATCCAGGGCCGGGACCTCTGCGCGGTCAGTTGTTCTGCGCCGCGTCGGAGTCGGCCGCCGCGGCGGCGCTGTCGGCGGCGTCCACCTTCTGCTGCATGTCCTTGAGCTGCTGGTCGGCGTCGCCCGAGGCGGGCGCGCCGGCGTTCGGCGCCGCCGGCTGGGCGGCGCCGTTGCCCGCCCCCGCGCCGGACCCGGCGTGGCCGGCGGGGCCGCAGGCGGTCAGGGCGAGGGCGGCGGCGAGGGCGGCCACCGCGACCGCGAACCCGCGCCTCACTGGGCGGCCGGCGCGGAGTCCAGGCCCTGCGCGGTGCACCAGGCCGCGACCGACTTGAGGTCGTTCTGCCGCAGGGTCAGGGTCGGCACCAGGCTCTTGCGGAAGGTCAGCCGGTCGTTGAGGTAGGTGTAGACGTCGGTGTGGCCCGCCGTCTTGGCGTCGTCCACCCGCTGCTGCAGCCGGGCGATCGAACCGATCGTGGTGGTCGGGCCGTTCAGCCGGGCCAGCCCGTTGTCGATCCGCTGCTCGGTCTTCGGCAGCCGCCGGCAGATGGCCTTCGCACCGTCGTTCTTCGGCGCCGGCGCGGTCTTCACCGCGGGGGACGGCTGCGCGGAGGGGGTGCCGTCGGCCTGGGCGGGGGCGGCGGTGGCGAGCAGCGCGCCGGCGATGGTCAGGGCGCTGAGCGCGGTGGCGGCCTTGCGGTGGGTGGGCATGGTGGGCTCCTCCGGTTGCGGGGACGACGGTCCGGCCGGAGCGCGTGCTGCGGTCCGGCCGATCAGCACGGTAGGGAGCCTCTTTGTGGATTCCTTGTGAGCCCGCCCGACCGTGTGAGCCGGACCGGTCGTCAGGCCTGCCCGGTCGTCAGGCCCGGGGCGCCGATCCACTCCCGGCGGGCCGGCAGCGGGAGGGTCGGCTCGTCGGGGGAGACCAGCGGCAGGCACACCTCCAGCCGGCAACCGGTCCCACCGGGCGGCGTCGAGACGCTCACCGTGCCGCGGTGCAGGGCCACTTGCTGGGCCACCAGGGTCAGGCCCAGGCCCGACCCCGGGCTGTCCCGGCGGCGCTGGAAGCGGTCGAAGACCGCCGCCCGCTCCTCGACGGGGATGCCCGGGCCCTCGTCGTCCACGGTCAGCACCGCCTGGCCGCCCGCCCGGTTCAGCCCGACCGTGATCCGGCCGGGCCGGCCGGGGGTGCGGCCGTGCACGGCCGCGTTCGCGAGCAGGTTGTCGCAGACGATCCGCAGCCCGGCCTCCCAGCCGAACACCCTTACTCCGGAGCCGAATTCGGCCCCCGGCCCGGGCCCGCCCGCCCCCAGGGCCGACCCGCCGGCCACCGCCCCCGACCCGCCGCCCGCCGCACCGGTCAGCGTGACCTCGACGTCCGGGCACCGCCGGCCCAGCGCCTCGGCCGCGGCCAGCAGCGGCTCGGCCAGGTCGAGCGGGCCGAACGCCTCCTGTTCCACCAGGTCGCCGCGGGCCAGCGTGCGCAGCGCGGTGAGCAGTTCGAGCAGCCGCCGGTGGTCGCCGCGCAGGTCGGCCAGGATCTCGGCGCGGTCCCGCGGCGGCAGGTCGGGGTGGGCGCTGAGCACGTCCAGGTTGGTCTGCAGGCTCATCAGCGGGGTGCGCAGCTCGTGCGAGGCGGCGGCGGAGAACGAGCGGGCGGTCTCCAGCGCCTGCCGGGTCCTGGCGGCCTGCTCGTCGTAGCGGGCCAGCGCGCTCTCCAGCGCCGCGGCCAGCTCGTCGACCTCGCCGATCCCGCTGCGCCGGTGCCCGAAGCCCGCCGCGCCCGCGCCGGGGTCCAGCGCGGCCGCCCGCCGTCCGAGCCGGCTCAGCGGCGCGGTGGCGCGCCGGGCCAGCGCCAGGGCGAGCAGGGCGGAGATCGGCGCGGCCAGCGCGGCGACCAGGATGACCCGCCGCCGCACGGCCGCCAGTTGGGGGTCGGCGGCGCTGACCGGGGCGGTCACCCAGAGCGTGCCCGGATTGGCGCCGGTCACCTGCCGGGCCAGCACCCGCCAACTGCGGCCCTGGGCGCGGACCGTGACCGGGCCCGCGGTCGCCGCGCCGGCAGGTGGCGGCAACACCACCGCTGGAGGGGGCAGTTGGCCGCCCTCGGTGACCACGGTGCCGTTCGCGTCGTCCACCCGGATGCCCACGTCCAGCGCGTCGCCCAGCACGATGCGGTGCTGGTTCTGCTCGGCCCGGGTGCGGCCCTGGTGGTCGGCGCTGAGCAGGGCCCGGGTGGCGGGCAGTACGGCGGTGGCGCGGTCGCGCAGGCGGTCGTCCTGCTGGTCGCGCAGGTCGTGGCCGACCAGGCCGAGCAGCAGCACGCCCGCGCCGAACACCAGCAGCGGCACGACCACGGCCGCGCCGATCGCGATCCGGGTGGCCAGCCTCATCGGGTCGCCTCCGGCACCCGCAGCACGAAACCCACCCCGCGCACCGTGTGGATCAGCCGCGGCCGTCCGCCCTCCTCCAGCTTGCGCCGCAGGTAGCTGACGAAGGTGTCCACGGCGTCGGTGCGCACCTCGAAGTCGTAGCCCCAGACCCGGTCGAGCAGTTGGTCGCGGCTCAGCACCAGGCCGCTGTTGCGGGCCAGGTGCTCCAGCAGCTCGAACTCGCGCCGGGTCAGGTGCACCGGCACGCCGTCGCGGCGCACCTCACGGGTGGCCGGCACGATCTCCAGCGGACCGGCCCGCAGCACCCCGGTGGCGCTGGGCGGGCGGCGGCGCAGCAGCGCGTGCAGCCGCAGCACCAGCTCCTCCAGCGCGAACGGCTTGACCAGGTAGTCGTCCGCCCCGGCCTGCAGACCGGCGACCCGGTCGGCCAATTCGTCCAGGGCGGAGAGCATCAGCACCGGGGTGTCGACGCCCTGCTCGCGCAGCCGCCGGCAGACCTCGGTGCCGGTGACGTCGGGCATCGAGACGTCGAGCACCAGCACGTCCGGCGGTTCGGTGGCGACCAGATCCAGGGCGGCGCGGCCGCCGTCGGCGGACCGGACGGCGAAGCCGCTGAGCCGCAGCCCGCGCTCCAGCGAGCGGCGGATCGCGTCGTCGTCGTCCACCACCAGGACCCTGCCCGCGCTCTGCGCGCTGACCATCGGCGTTCCTCGCTTCCGCACGGCCACTGTCGGCGGCTACGGTCGCACGATCGGATGAGAGTTTTCTCATCGAAGGGTCGGGGCAGGCGTCGGGGGAGATGCGCCGGGCGGCGGGGCCGGGAGCGGTGACGCAACCGGGGGCCCGGTGGCGGGCGTCCCAGCGGGGGACGGTCGGCGGGCAGGGGAGAGGGCCATGAGCTTCATCGGGTGGATCGTGCTGGGCCTGCTGGCGGGGCTGGCCGCCAGGCTGATACTGCCGGGGCGGGACCGGGCGGGCCTGTTCGCCAGCACGCTGCTGGGCATCGTCGGCGCCTCGGTCGGTGGCTGGCTCTCCGTGCACCTGCTGCACCGGGCGGTGCCGAAGCACTTCTACGACCCGGCCACCTGGGTCTCGGCCATCGTCGGGTCGCTGGTGCTGCTGATCGCCTACCGGGTGCTGCGAATCCTCTCCCGGCGGTGACCCGGTGACCCGGTGGCCCGGCGGGCCTGAGGACCCGGCGGCCTGAGGGCCCGGTGACCCGCTGACCCGGTGGCCGGCCCGCCGGCCCCGGACAGCCCGAAGGGCCGTGGCGGTGTGCAACGGCCCCCGGGGGTGGAGCGGGAGGTCAGGAGAGCGTGACCGCGGTGTCGTCGATCACGAAGCTCGTCTGCAGCGAGGAGTCCTCGGTGCCGGTGAACTTCAGGGTGACGGTCTGGCCGGCGAACGAGGAGAGGTCGTAGGACTTCTGCACGTAGCCGGTGTTGTGGTTGACGTTGGAGAAGGACGCCACGGTGCTGGAGCCCGCCTGCACCTTGAGGGTGTCGTAGGCGGTGCTGCCGCTCTCCGCGGTGTCGATGTGCAGCCAGAAGCTCAGCGTCGCGTGGCAGCCGGCCGGGATGGTCACCGTCTGGGAGAGGGTGTCCGTGTGGCTGGTGCCGTAGCCGTCCAGCCACGCCTTCCAGCTACCCGCGTGGGCGGCCTCGCTGCTGGAGTTGTCGATCACACCGGCGCTCGCCGTCCACGGGGCGGCGGAGCCGGTCTCGAAGCCCGCGTTGCCGAGCAGCTGGCCCGAGCAGCCGGTGCTGGTGGTGACGGTCCAGGTGAAGCTGGCCGAGCCGTTGGCGCCGGTGGTGTCGGTGGCCTTGACGGTCACGCTGTAGGTGCCGGCGGTGGTGGCGGTGCCGGTGATCAGGCCCGAGGACGAGATCGACAGGCCGGTGGGCAGGCCGGTGGCGGAGTAGGTCAGGGTCTGGCCGCTGGCCGAGTCGGTGGCGCTGACCTGGAGGCTGACCGAACCACCGGTGGCGGTGGACTGGTTGCCCGGGCTGGTCACCGTCACGGTGTTGCTGCCCGGGGTGGTGACGGTCCAGGTGAAGGAGGCGGAGCCGTTGGCGCCGGTGGTGTCGGTGGCCTTGACGGTCACGCTGTAGGTGCCGGCGGTGGTGGCGGTGCCGGTGATCAGGCCCGAGGACGAGATCGACAGGCCGGTGGGCAGGCCGGTGGCGGAGTAGGTCAGGGTCTGGCCGCTGGCCGAGTCACTGCCGGTGACCTGCAGGCTGACCGCACCACCGGTGGTGGTGGACTGGTTGCCGGGGCTGTTGACCGTCACCGTGTTGCCGGTGCTGGTGGAGGTGAAGGCCGCCGTGCCGTTCGGGGTGCCCAGACCGGTCGGGCCGTCGTATCCGGGGCCCGCGGTGCAGAGGTAGGACGGCGAGCAGGAGCCGTTGTTGCCGCTGGTCACGTCGAACAGCGAGGTGGTGTGCTGGTACGGGTACTGGGCCGGGCTGGTGCCGGCGGCCGGGGTGCCCGCGTCGGCGTAGACCGAGGCGATGATCGGCGAGGAGGCGCTGGTGCCGCCGTAGACGTTCCAGGCCGGGCTGTTCTGGTAGGTGTCGTAGACCGCGACACCGGTGGCCGGGTCGGCGACCGCCGACACGTCGGAGATGGCGCGCTTGGAGCAGCCGGTGTCGGTCTGCCAGGTCGGCTTGGCGTCGTAGGCCGAGCAACCGGAGCCGGTGCCCTCGGTGCTGCTGGTCGACCAGACGGTCTCGCCCCAGCCGCGGGCGCTGGAGTTGCGGGTCAGCGCGGTGCCGCCGACCGAGGTGACGTACTTCGAGGCGGCCGGGTACTCGGCGCCGTAGGCGGAGTCACCGGCGGAGACGGTGATCGCCACGCCCGGGTGGTTGAAGTACTGGGTGTCCGACGTGGTGTCGGTCGAGTCCTCGGAGCCGCCGTAGCTGTTGGACACGTACTTGGCGCCCAGGGTGACGGCCTCGTTGACCGCGGTGCCCAGGTCGCTCATGTTCGCCGAGGTCGCCTCGACCAGCAGGATGTGGGCGTTCGGGGCGACCGCGCTGACCATGTCGAGGTCGAGCGAGATCTCACCGGCCCAGCCCGAGTCGGGGCTCGGGTAGCTGCTGGTGCCGGTCTGGCTGACCTTCTTGAAGCAGCCGTTCGCCGTGGTGCAGGCCGGCAGGCCGTACTGCGAGCGGTAGGCCGCCAGGTCCGACTCCGCGTTGGGGTCGTCCTGCGCGTCGACGATCGCGACCGTCTGGCCCGCGCCGCCGTTGGCGGGCAGCTTGTAGGCGCTCTGCAGGTCGGTCGGGCCGTAGCCGGACGGGGTGGCGTTGGGCGCCAGCACGTTCGGCTGCACGATGTCGGTGCGGGCCAGCGCGAGACAGGCCATCAGGCCCGGGTGCGCCGGGGCGGCACAGACGTGCTTGACGTTGTTCTGGCCGTTGGGGGTCGCGGTGGCGGCACCCGCGGCGTGCGCGGTGGGCGCCAGCAGGCCCAGGGCGGCGAGCGCCGTGGTCGGCAGAACGGCGGTCAGCGCGCGCACCTTGCGCATGCGCGGACCGACAGGGGTGTGTGTGCGCAAGAGAGAACCCTCCGTGGGGGTCGGGGTCGCACCCGTCCGGCTTGGGGTAGTGCCGGTGCAGGGGGGTGCGCCCGGTGCTGGTGGATCTCGGCACGTGCGAACGGCCGACGGCTCGTGGCCGTGGGCCGGGGGTGCGCCATGCACGGGTGCATGCCGCGCGGGCACACAAGCGCGGCGCCTGCCGGCGTCGCGATGCGGGTGGCGCGAGTGGCACCGCTTGCACTGGTGGCACTGGGTGGTGCGCGGTGCTGGGGTGCTGCACGAGGTGCGGACGCGCTGTTCAGCGGGCGTGGCGGGACGGCTGGCGTGGGCCGCTCACGCGGGGGTGGGGGTGCGTGCGCTGAACGAAAGGCCGCGGGCTGTCAAGGGCATGACAGACCATCAGCCCCGCACCGGCCCGACCGACGGGCTGGATGCGGGGCTGACGTTAGTGCGCGTTCACGCGCAGCGGCAAGCCGCGGAACGGATCCTTTGCCGAGTCAAAACCATTCAACTGCGGTGGTCACCCGGGCGCTTGGCGTCCGCGCCGGACGTCGCGCCGGTGGGGCCGCCCGGTCCGCCGGAGCCGCCCCAGGGGCCGCGCAGACCCGCGTGCACCAGCGACCAGAGCGCCTCGAACTCCGCTGAGCTGCGCTCCTGGTCCGCCCACTCGGCGGCGTGCACCGGGTCGTGGAAGTGCCCGAACGCCTGGAACACGGCCTGCGCCGCGGTGGTCACGTGGACCGGGGTGAACTCGCCCTGCCAGATGCCGTCCTGGATGATCGTGGCGATCTGGCCGGTGAGGGTCTCCAGATGTGCGGCCACCGTGTTGCTGTGTTCGCCCACCAGGGTCAGGTAGGTGGCGAACAGCTCCGGATCGTCCAGCGCCTTCTTCCGCTTGGCGGCGAAGAGCGTGCCCAGCCAGCGGTGCAGCCGCTCGCCGGCCGGGCCGGTCTCCACGGTGACCGACTGCAGGCTCTCGTGCGCCTGCTCCAGCCAGCGCTGGGTGACCGCCTCGCGCAGCGCGGCCTTGCTGGGGAAGTGCCGGTAGACGCTGCCGTGGCTGACGCCCAGCGTGCGGGCGATGTCGACCACGGTGGCCTTGGACGGACCGTACCGCCGCAGGACGTCCTCGGCCGCGCTCAGGATCTGCTCGGGGGTGAGTGCGTTCTCGGAGGTCACGGGGCGGTACGTCCTTACTGGGGCCGGCGGGCGAGGCGGTGCTGGGTGGGGCGGGCTGGTGCTGGGCGGTGCTGGGTGGGGCGGGGCGGGGTGGTGCTGGGTGGGGCGAGGTGGTGCGGGCTGGATCCTGCGGTCCGGCCCGGTGCCCGGCGCGTGCGCGGTGCACGCTCAGGGCGTGCTCAGTGCTCGCTGTCCAGGTGGGCCATCTGTGCGGCAGCGTACCGCTCGCCCGCCGCGGCCCCGGCGGGGAAGGCCGCCTCGATGGCCGCCAGGTCGGCCGCCGTCAGCCGGACGTCCAGCGCGCCGAGCGCTTCGGCGAGCCGCTCCCGGCGCCGGGCACCGACCAGCGGGACGATGTCCTCACCGCGCGAGGCCACCCAGGCGATCGCCACCTGCGCGACGCTGGCGCCGCGGCTCCCGGCGATCGAGCGCAGCGTCTCCACCAGGGCGAGGTTGTGGGTCAGGTTGTCACCCTGGAAGCGCGGGCTGTATCCACGGAAGTCGGTGCCCGCCAGCTCGCGGTCCGGCGCCCAGTGGCCGCTGAGCAGGCCACGCGAGAGCACGCCGTACGCCGTGATGCCGATGCCAAGCTCACGGGCGGTGGGCAGCACCTCGGCCTCCAGGCCGCGCGAGATCAGCGAGTACTCGATCTGCAGGTCGCTGATCGGGTGCACGGCGGCCGCGCGGCGCAGCGTCTGCGCGCCGACCTCGGAGAGGCCGATGTGCCGCACGTAGCCGGCCTTCACCAGCTCCGCGATGGCGCCGACGGTCTCCTCCACGGGGACGTTCGGGTCCAGCCGGGCGGGGCGGTAGATGTCGATGTGGTCGGTGCGCAGCCGGCGCAGCGTGTAGGCGAGGGCGGTCTTGGTGGCGGCCGGGCTCGCGTCGTAGCCGAGCCAGCTGCCGTCGGGGGAGCGCTGGGCGCCGAACTTCACGCTGATCTGGACGGCGTCGCGGTCGCGGCCGCGCAGCGCGTCGTGGATCAGCAGTTCGTTGTGGCCCATGCCGTAGAAGTCGCCGGTGTCGATCAGGGTGACGCCCGCGTCGAGGGCGGCGTGGATGGTGGCGATGGACTCGGCCTCGTCGGCCGGGCCGTAGAGGTCGGACATGCCCATGGCGCCCAGGCCCAGGGCGGAGGTGGTGGGGCCGGTGCTGCCGAGCTTGCGGGTGGCGATGGGGGTCATCAGGGGGCTCCGGGGGGAGAGAGGGGTGCCTGCGATGACAACTATGGCATGACGACTGACAGATTTCAAAGTCTGTCAGCGGTCATCCGTCATTCGTCACCCGTCAGTGGTCATCCGCCCTCCGTTCGCCCCCCTCGCCGGCGTGCGCGCCGAACTCCCAACCACCCACTTCGGCGCGCCTCTTGACGGTGCGAAAGGTGATCTCTAGCGTTTGCTTCTGATCGATTGCGTTCGAAATTCCCCCATGTGACTCGCACAATCCATCAGCTGTTTGCGTCGGAAGGGCTGCACCACCCATGCGAACCGTTCCCCGTGCCTTGCGACAGCGCACGAGAGGACCGGCCGCCCTGGCCGTCCTCCTCCTCTGTCTCACCCTGGTCGGCGGCCGCGCCCCCGCGGCCCAGGCCACCCCCACCGCCTCGATCGCGGCCCCCGCCGCGATCGCCCCCTCCACGATCACCGTCGACGGCACCTCACCCGGCCGGACCTTCGACGGCGTCGGCGCGATCAGCGGCGGCGGCGGCAACACCCGCCTGCTCCTCGACTACCCCGAGCCGCAGCGCAGCCAGATCCTGGACTACCTCTTCAAGCCCGGCTACGGCGCCGCGCTGCAGATCCTCAAGGCCGAGGTCGGCGGCGACACCAACTCCACCGACGGCGCCGAGCCCTCGATCGAGCACACCAGGGGCGTCGTCAACTGCGACAACGGCTACGAGTGGTGGCTGATGGAGCAGGCCAAGGCCCGCAACCCCGCCATCAAGCTCTACGCCCTCTCCTGGGGTGCGCCCGGCTGGATCGGCGGTGGCAACTTCTGGTCGCAGGACATGATCGACTACCTGGTCTCCTGGCTCGGCTGCGCCCACCAGCACGGCCTGGCCATCGACTACATCGGCGGCTGGAACGAGCGCGGCTACAACGCGGGCTGGTACGAGAACCTGCACGCCACCCTGGCGGCCAAGGGCTTCGGCAGCACCAAGGTGGTCGGCGCCGACGACAACTGGTCGATCGCCACCGGCATGCGCAACGACAGCGCGCTGAACTCCGCCGTCGACATCGTCGGCGTGCACTACCCGTGCGGCTACATGTCGGCCATGACCAGCTGCAGCACCACCCCCGACGCGCTGGCCACCGGCAAGCAGCTCTGGGCCAGCGAGAACGGCTCCGAGGACGCCGACACCGGCGCGGCCCCGATGGCCCGCGCCATCAACCGCGGCTACCTCGACGCCAAGATGACCGCCTTCATCAACTGGCCGGTGGTCGCGGCCCTCTACCCCAACCTGGGCTTCAACACGATGGGCCTGGTCACCGCGAACCAGCCCTGGTCCGGCGCCTTCGCGGTCGGCCGCAGCACCTGGGCCACCGCGCAGACCACCCAGTTCACCGCGCCCGGCTGGCAGTACCTGGACACCGCCTCCGGCTACCTGGCCGGCAACCGCGCCAACGGCAGCTACGTCAGCTACGCCTCCCCTGACCGCACCGCCTGGAGCACGGTGCTGGAGACCATGGACGCCACCGCCGCCCAGAACGTCACCCTCAAGGTGGCCGGCGGCCTGCCCGGCGGCACGCTGCACGTCTGGTCGACCGACTTCTCCAGCGAGGCGGCCACCGCCCACCTGGTGCCCGGGCCCGACCTGACCGCCGTCGCCGGCGGTTACCAGCTGACCCTGCAGCCCGGCCACCTCTACACGGTGACCACCACCACCGGTCAGGGCGCCGGCACCGCCGCCTCCCCGCAGCGCGGCGTGCTCGCGCTGCCGTACAGCGACAGCCTTGCCGGCACCGCGACCGGCCGTGACGCGCGCTACTTCAGCGCCATGAACGGCGCCTTCGAGACCGCGCCGTGCGCCGGCGGCCGCTCCGGCAACTGCCTGCGCCAGCAGGCCCAGAGCACGCCGATCCGCTGGACCGACGAGTCCGCCGACCAGCCGTACGCGCTGATGGGCGACC
Organism: Kitasatospora nipponensis; assembly: GCF_039528135.1. Classification (NCBI taxonomy): domain Bacteria; kingdom Bacillati; phylum Actinomycetota; class Actinomycetes; order Kitasatosporales; family Streptomycetaceae; genus Kitasatospora; species Kitasatospora nipponensis. The sequence continues at coordinate 11,077 of NZ_BAAALF010000143.1, forward strand.
TGAGCTGGTCCGACTACACGGTCAGTGCGGACGTCCTGCTGGAGCACGCGGGCACCGCCGAGCTGCTGGGCCGGGTCGGCACCCAGGGCCGCAACAACAACGGCCTGAACGCCTACAACCTGCGGGTCGGCGACAACGGCGCCTGGACGCTGCTGAAGAGCGACACCAGCTGGTCCTTCAGCACGCTCGCCGCGGGCACCGTGCCCGCGCTGGGGACCAACACCTGGCACCGGGTCGCCCTCACCTTCCAGGGCAGCACGCTGACCGCGAAGCTCGACGGCGTCACCCTGACGACGGTCACCGACGCCGGCTACGGCGCCGGCCAGATCGCGCTGGGGACCGGCGGCTACTACAGCGCCCAGTTCAGCAACCTGACGGTGACGCCGGGGACGACGGCGCCGCTGGACGGCACCTACCAGCTGGTCAACGGCAAGAGCGGTCAGCTGATGGACGCCGCCAACCAGGGGACGGCCGCCGGCACGCCGGTCATCCAGTGGGGCGGCAACGGCGGCGCCAACCAGCGGTGGCGGCTCGCCTCGACCGGGGACGGCTACTACACCGTCACCGGCGTGGCCAGCGGCCGGCCGCTGGACCTGCCGGGCGCCGGCGCGGTGCCGGGCACCCAGCTCGACCTCGGGGCGGGCGGCGCGGGCGCGGCCCAGCAGTGGCTGGTGGTCCCGGCCGGGGGCGGACGCTACACGCTGGAGTCGCGGGCGGACGGTCAGCTCGCCGACGTCGAGGGCGGCTCGCTGACGCTGGGCGCCCGGGTGATCCAGTGGCCGGCCAACGGCGGCGCCAACCAGCAGTGGCAGCTCGTCAAGGTCGGCTGAACCCTGGGGTCAAGCCCAAGACCAGCTGACCTGATCACCAGCTGAACCCATCACCAGCCGAGCCCACCGCCGGCCGGGCGGGCGCTGGGCCGGCGGCTGCCGCAGCTGCTGGTCGGGCTGGTGCTCTACGGGGTGAGCATGGGCCTGATGTACCGCGCCGCGCTGGGCCTGGACCCGTGGGACGTCTTCCACCAGGGCCTGGCCCGCCACCTGGGGCTGAGCATCGGCACCGTGGTGGTGGTCACCGGCGCGATCGTGCTGCTGTTCTGGATCCCGCTGCGCCAGCGCCCCGGGGTCGGCACGGTCGGCAACGTACTGGTGCTGGGCGTGGCGATGGACGGCACGCTGGCCCTGCTGCCGGCCCAGCACGCGCTGGCGGTGCGGATCCCGCTGCTGGTCGGCGGCATCGTGCTGAACGGGCTGGCCACCGGCCTCTACATCGGCGCCCGCTTCGGCCCGGGCCCGCGCGACGGCCTGATGACCGGCCTGCACCGGCGCGTCGGCGGCTCGCTGCGGCTGATCCGCACCGGGATCGAGCTGGCGGTCCTGGTGGCCGGCGTGCTGCTGGGCGGTCAGGCGGGCGTGGGGACGGTCGGATACGCACTGGCGATCGGGCCGCTGGCACAGTTCTTCCTGCGCTGGTGCACCGTCCCGAACACCGGAGCCCGGAACGAATGAACTTGGCCCCGCGGGGCGGCGGCTCGTCGCGCGCCGGGGGTGGGGTCTCGTAAGGTCACTACCGTGTTGGACGAGATGCGGATACGGGATCTTGGTGTCATCGACGACGCGGTGGTGGAGCTGGCACCCGGCTTCACCGTCGTGACCGGCGAGACCGGTGCGGGCAAGACCATGGTGGTGACCAGCCTGGGCCTGCTGCTGGGCGGGCGCGCCGACCCGGGCCTGGTCCGCGCGGGGGCGACCCGTGCGGTGGTCGAGGGCCGGCTCAACCTGCCCGCGGGCTCGCCGGCGGCCCGGCGCGCGCTGGAGGCCGGCGCGGAGCTGGACGACGGCGCGCTGCTGATCAGCCGGACGGTCTCCGCCGAGGGCCGCTCGCGCGCGCACGTCGGCGGCCGGTCGGTCCCGGTGGGCCTGCTCACCGAGCTCGGCGAGGACCTGATCGCCGTGCACGGCCAGACCGACCAGCAGCGGCTGCTGCGGCCCTCGCGCCAGCGGGCCGCCCTGGACCGCTACGCGGGCGAGGCGGTGGCCGAGCCGCTGGCCCGCTACCGCACGGTGCACCGGCGGCTGCGCGAGGTCGCGGGGACCCTGGAGGAGCTGACCACGCGGGCCCGCGAGCGGGCCCAGGAGGCGGACCTGCTCCGGTTCGGCCTGGAGGAGATCGCGGCGGCCGAGCCGGTGGCCGGCGAGGAGATCGAGCTGGCGGCGGAGGCCGAGCGGCTGGGCCACGCGGACGCGCTCTCCTCGGCGGCCGCGGTGGCCCACGCGGCGCTCGCCGGTGACCCGGCCGACCCGGACTCGGTGGACGCCGGCACGCTGCTCGGGCAGGCCCGGCGCGCCCTGGAGGCGGTGCGCGGCCACGACGAGCGGCTGGCGGCGCTGGCCGACCGGCTCACCGAGGTGGGCTACCTGCTGGCCGACGTGGCCGGCGACCTGGCCCTCTACGCGGACGACCTGGACGCCGACCCGGTGCGGTTGGCCGCCGTCGAGGAGCGCCGGTCGGTGCTCGCCCAGCTGCTGCGCAAGTACGGATCGCTGGAGGGCGGCAGCGCCGAGGTGGTGGCCTGGGCCGAGGCGTCGGCCCTGCGGCTGGCCGAGCTGGACGGCGACGACGAGCGGATCGACGAGCTCGGCGAGGAGGAGGCCGCGCTGCGCGTCGAGCTGGCGAAGCTGGCCGGCGAGGTCTCGGCCGCCCGGCACGGCGCGGCCGGCCGGTTCGCCGAGGCCGTCTCGGCCGAGCTGACCGAGCTCGCCATGCCGCACGCCCGGGTCACCTTCGAGCTGACCCGGCTCGACGACCCGGCCGGCCTCGAGCTGGAGGGGCGCAGCGTCGCCTACGGCTCGCACGGCGTGGACGAGGTCGAGGTGCTGCTGGCCCCGCACCCGGGCGCGGCCCCGCGCCCGATCGCCAAGGGCGCCTCGGGCGGCGAGCTGTCGCGGGTGATGCTCGCGGTCGAGGTGGTCTTCGCCGGCGCCGATCCGGTGCCCACCTACCTCTTCGACGAGGTGGACGCGGGCGTCGGCGGCAAGGCGGCGGTGGAGATCGGGCGCCGGCTGGCCAAGTTGGCGCGCAGCGCGCAGGTCGTGGTGGTCACCCACCTGCCGCAGGTGGCCGCCTTCGCGGACCGTCACCTGGTGGTGGAGAAGACCAACGACGGCACGGTCACCCGCAGCGGCGTGAAGACCCTGGACGACGAACAGCGGGTGCGCGAACTGTCGCGGATGCTGGCCGGGCTGGAGGACTCCGAGCTCGGTCGTGCGCACGCCGAGGAGCTGCTGGCGGCGGCCCGCGCTCCGCGGGAGGGCTGAGGGCGCCGGGGCCCGCCCGGGCCCGCCCGGGCCGCGGCGGCCGCCCGGTCGCCCGTGGCGCCGACTGTCCAAGAGGGTCGCGGACCTGGCATGGTGGCGACGGAACTCGGTTACCCAGATAGTTGAGTCGGAGCGAGACGACGTGGACCTTTCCTCGGCCCGGGGCGGCGCGGCCGGCCCGGAGGCGGGCCAGCTGCACGTGGTGCTGGTGCTCTCCGCGGGCAGCGGCGGGATCGGCGCGCACGTGCGTTCACTGGCGCAGGGACTGACCGCGCACGGCGTGCAGGTGACGTTGTGCGCCCCGGCCGGTTCGGACGCCCTCTTCGGCTTCTCCCACACGGGCGCGGTCTTCCACCCGGTGGAGATCACCGCGACCTCGGGCGCGCGCAGCGACGCCACCGCGATCGGCGAGCTGCGCCGGGCCTTCACCGGTGCCGACCTGGTGCACGCGCACGGGCTGCGCGCCGCGCTGCTCTCGGACCTGGCGCTGCGCACCGCGGGCCGGCTGCCCGGGCTGCGTCCCGAGACGCCGCTGGTCGTCACCTCGCACCACGCGCTGCTGGCCACCGGTCTGGAGCGGCGCCTGCAGCGGTTGATGGAGCGTCGGGTGGCGCGGGCGGCCGACCTGGTGCTCGGAGCCTCCTCCGACCTGGTGGCCCGGGCCCGGGAGCTGGGTGCCAGCGACGCGCGGCTCGGCCCGGTGGCCGCCCCGCCGCCCGCCTCGCAGGTGCTGGACCGGGCGCAGGCGCGGGCCGCGCTGCTGGGCCCGCAGGAGATCGAGCGCCCGCTGGTGCTGGCGATCGGCCGGCTGGTGCCGCACAAGGGCTTCGGCCTGCTGCTGGACGCCTCGCGCGAACTGACCGGCGAGCCCCGCCCGCTGGTGCTGCTGGCCGGTGACGGGCCGGACGGTCCGCAGCTGCGCGAGCGGGTGGCGGCGGAGCGGCTGCCGGTGCGCCTGCTGGGCCACCGCACCGACGTGCCCGACCTGCTGGCGGCCGCCGACGTGGTGGTGGTGGGCAGCCGCTGGGAGGCCCGGTCGCTGGTCGCCCAGGAGGCGCTGGCGGCGGGGGTGCCGCTGGTGGCCACCGCGGTCGGCGGGATCCCCGAACTGGTCGGGGACGCGGCGGTGCTGGTGCCGGGCGGGGACGCGGCGGCGCTGGGCCGGGCGGTGCGCGAGCTGCTCGCCGACCCCGCGCGGCGGGCGGCGCTGGCGGCCGTGGGCCCGGCGCAGGCGCGCACCTGGCCGGACGAGGCGGCCACCGTGGCGCAGGTGCTCAGCACGTACGACGAGCTCGTGCAGCGCCGCTAGGGCCTCTCGACAGCTACAGCGACAGCGACAGCGACGGGACTCGGCCGCCGGCCCGGGCAAGGGGCCGGCGACCGAGAGGGGTCAGACCGGCTGGGTGGCCGGCTGGTCGGCGGCGTGCGGCTGCGGCGAGAGGTAGGCGGCCCCGCACGCGGTCAGCCGCAGCGCGGTGTCGATCAACGGCACGTGGCTGAAGGCCTGCGGGAAGTTGCCGACCTGCCGCTTGAGCCGCGGGTCCCACTCCTCGGCGAGCAGCCCCACGTCGTTGCGCAGCGCGAGCAGCTTCTCGAAGAGCTCGCGGGCCTCGGCCACCCGGCCGATCATCGCCAGGTCGTCGGCCAGCCAGAACGAGCAGGCCAGGAACGCGCCCTCGTGCCCCGACAGGCCGTCGACGTTGTTGCCACTTTCGTCGTGGGTGGGGTAGCGCAGCACGAAGCCGTCCTCGGTGGACAGTTCGCGCTGGATGGCCTCGATGGTGCCGATCACCCGCTTGTCGTCCGGCGGCAGGAAGCCCACCTGCGGGATCAGCAGCAGGGAGGCGTCCAGCTCGGTGCCGCCGTAGTACTGGGTGAAGGTGTTGCGCCCCGGGTCGTAGCCCTTCTCGCAGACGTCCGCGTGGATCTCGTCGCGCAGCGCCCGCCAGCGGTCCAGCGGGCCCTCGGCCGGGGTCTGTTCGATCAGCTTGATGGTGCGGTCCACCGCGACCCAGGCCATCACCTTGGAGTGCACGAAGTGCCGGCGCGGTCCGCGCACCTCCCAGATCCCCTCGTCGGGGGCCTTCCAGTGCTCCTCCAGGTAACTGATCAGGCGCAGTTGCAGCAGGTGGGCGTGGTCGTTGCGGGACAGGCCGGTCATCTGGGCCAGGTAGAGCGCCTCGACCACCTCGCCGTAGACGTCCAGTTGGAGCTGGCCGGCCGCGCCGTTGCCGACCCGCACCGGGGCCGAGCCCTCGTAGCCGGGCAGCCAGTCGAGCACGCTCTCGTTCAGCTCGCGCTGTCCGGTGATGGAGTACATGATCTGCAGGTTCTCCGGGTCGCCGGCCACCGCCCGCAGCAGCCACTCGCGCCAGGCCCGGGCCTCCTCGCGGTAGCCGGTGCGCAGCAGCGAGGAGAGGGTGATCGCCGCGTCCCGCAGCCAGGTGTAGCGGTAGTCCCAGTTCCGCTCGCCGCCGATGTCCTCGGGCAGCGAGGTGGTGGGGGCGGCCACGATGCCGCCGGTGGGGGCGTAGGTCAGGCCCTTGAGGGTGATCAGCGAGCGGACCACGGCGTCCCGGTAGGGGCCCTGGTAGGTGCACTGGGCGACCCAGTCCAGCCAGAACTCCTCGGTGAGCGCCAGCGAGCCCTCCGCGTCGGGCACCTCCGGCGGCGCCAGGTGCGAGGCCTGCCAGGTGAGCGCGAAGGTCACCCGCTCGCCGGCGTCGACGGTGAAGTCCGCGTAGGTGGTCAGGTCGCGGCCGTAGGTCTCCGCCTCGCCGTCCAGCCAGACCGAGTCGGGCCCGGCCACCGCGACCGTGCGGTGGCCGCCGTTCTGCTGCTCGACCCGGTGCACCCAGGGCACGACCTTGCCGTAGCTGAAGCGCATCCGCACGGCCGAGCGCATCCGCACCCGTCCGGTCAGGCCCTCGACGATCCGGATCATCTGCGGGACCGGCTCCTGGTCGCCCAGGTGCCGCGGCGGCATGAAGTCGATCACCCGCACGCTGCCCCGCGGGGTGTCCCACTCCTGCTCCAGGATCAGCGAGTTGCCCCGGTAGCGGCGCCGGTCGGCGGGCACCGCGGGGGCGGCGGCGCTGATCGGCGGGACCTTGAGTTCACCTGAATCGGTGAACGGGGCCCGAGGGGCGGGAGCACTCGCCACCGGGCCGGCCGGCGTCGCCTCGGCGGGCCCGATCCGCCAGAAGCCGTGTTCATCGGTGCCCAGCAGGCCGGCGAAGACGGCGGGGGAGTCGAACCGGGGCAGGCAGAGCCAGTCCACCGCTCCGTCTCTGCTGACCAGGGCGGCGGTCTGCATGTCCCCGATAAGGGCGTAGTCCTCGATACGGCCGGCCACGTGAATCTCCAGTTCGCGGTAGTGCTCGGCGGTCGCCCGACGGGAGCGAGAGCGGGGTGCTGCGGGCCGGGGTGGACACGGCGCCCGGACCGGGCGCCCCCGGAGCCGCTGGTGGCGGTGGCCGAGGACGGCTGCGCGGCAGTGGGGGTCGCACTGCCTGCTGTGGATTCCTGGACTGGTCTGGTCGGGCGGTGAACTGGTGGTGCGGGGAGTCCGGTCGCGCATCGGGGACGGAGGGGCCTCGTCCCGGCCCCTCGCCCTCGGCTTGCTCTGCTGTCGGCGATGCGTCCGTGCAGGATACGACGGACGAGGTGGGCTCAGCACCCGGAAACGATCAGGTACCGCCGTCTGCCCAGGGTCGGCGGCGGAAAGTAGCCCGGCCGGGTGATCGGGGTGATCCGGTGGGTGATCCGGAGCTGATCACTCCGGGCCATCCCGGGCTGCCCGCGGGCGTACCCGGGCCATCCCGGCACTCACCCGCGCGGGCCAGTGCGGAGGCGTCCGAACGCGTGCCGTCCGAGGCGCTGATACCCTGGTATCCCGTGGACTGGTGGGATCGACCGCCCCGGCCCCGCTACCTGACGACCCTGTCGGCGACCGCGATCGCCGGCCGGCCGGCATCGGCGGCGACCGCATCCACCAGCGTCATCATCGACACGCGACCCACGGGAGCCCCCTCTTGGCACAGCCCCATTCCGGCAAGGCAGCGAACAGCCGCGCCGTGACGACCAAGCACCTCTTCGTCACCGGGGGTGTCGCCTCTTCGCTCGGCAAGGGCCTCACGGCCTCCAGCCTCGGTGCCCTGCTCAAGGCCCGCGGCCTGCGCGTGACGATGCAGAAGCTCGACCCGTACCTGAACGTGGACCCGGGCACCATGAACCCGTTCCAGCACGGCGAGGTCTTCGTCACCGACGACGGCGCCGAGACCGACCTCGACGTCGGCCACTACGAGCGGTTCCTGGACACCAACCTGCACGGCTCGGCCAACGTCACCACCGGCCAGGTCTACTCCACGGTGATCGCCAAGGAGCGCCGCGGCGAGTACCTGGGCGACACCGTCCAGGTGATCCCGCACATCACCAACGAGATCAAGTCCCGCATCCGCCGGATGGCCACCGACGACGTCGACGTGGTGATCACCGAGGTCGGCGGCACGGTCGGCGACATCGAGTCGCTGCCGTTCCTGGAGGCCGTGCGCCAGGTGCGCCACGAGGTCGGCCGGGACAACGTCTTCTTCGTGCACGTCTCGCTGCTGCCCTACATCGGCCCCTCGGGCGAGCTGAAGACCAAGCCCACCCAGCACTCGGTGGCGGCCCTGCGCAACATCGGCATCCAGCCGGACGCCATCGTGCTGCGCGCCGACCGCGAGGTGCCGCAGGCCATCAAGCGCAAGATCTCGCTGATGTGCGACGTGGACGAGGAGGCCGTGGTCGCGGCCATCGACGCCAAGTCGATCTACGACATCCCCAAGGTGCTGCACGGCGAGGGCCTGGACGCGTACGTGGTGCGCCGCCTGGACCTGCCGTTCCGCGACGTGGACTGGACCACCTGGGACGACCTGCTGCGCCGGGTCCACGAGCCGCAGCACATCGTGAAGGTGGCGCTGGTCGGCAAGTACATCGACCTGCCCGACGCCTACCTCTCGGTCACCGAGGCACTGCGCGCCGGCGGCTTCGCCAACAACGCGCGGGTCGAGATCAAGTGGGTCACCTCCGACGACTGCGAGACGCCCGAGGGCGCCCGCGAGCAGCTCGGCGACGTGGACGCGATCTGCATCCCCGGCGGGTTCGGCGACCGCGGGGTGACCGGCAAGGTCGCCGCGATCACCTTCGCCCGCGAGAACAAGGTGCCGCTGCTGGGCCTGTGCCTGGGCCTGCAGTGCGTGGTCATCGAGGCCGCGCGCAACCTGGCGGGCCTCACCGAGGCCAACTCCACCGAGTTCGAGCCCACCGCCAAGCACCCGGTGATCTCGACCATGGCCGAGCAGCTGGCGATCGTGGACGGCAAGGGCGACCTGGGCGGCACCATGCGCCTGGGCCTCTACCCGGCCAAGCTCGCCGAGGGCTCGATCGTGCGCGAGGTCTACGGCGGCGAGCCGTACGTCGAGGAGCGCCACCGCCACCGCTACGAGGTCAACAACGCCTACCGCGCCGACCTGGAGAAGACCGGCCTGGTCTTCTCGGGCCTGTCGCCCAAGGGCGACCTGGTGGAGTACGTCGAGTACCCGCGCGAGGTGCACCCCTACCTGGTGGCCACCCAGGCGCACCCGGAGCTGAAGTCCCGCCCGACCCGCCCGCACCCGCTCTTCGCGGGTCTGGTGGCGGCCGCCGTCGCGATCAAGACGGCTGCCCAGTAGCCCTTCGGTCCCGGCGTTGCCACCCGGCGGCGGCCCCGCGGATCCGGTCGGATCCCCGCGGGGCCGCCGTTCGGCGTTACATTGTGTCGTACTGACGAAAAGGGCAGGGGAGACGTGATGACGGGCATGCAGCAGATCCGGGACCTGGCGGAGGAGTGGGAGGTGCGCTCCAGTGCGACGCCCTTCCAGGGACGGGTCACCGGGGTGCGCACCGACGAGGTGCTGATGCCGGACGGCGGGTACGCCCGGCGCGACTACCAGACCCATCCGGGTTCGGTCTCGGTGCTGGCGCTGGACGAGCGGCAGCGGGTGCTGCTGGTGCGCCAGTACCGCCACCCGGTGCGCCAGCGGCTCTGGGAGCTGCCGGCCGGCCTGCTCGACGTGCCCGGGGAGAACCCGCTGCACGCCGCGCAGCGCGAGCTCTACGAGGAGGCGCACTGCAAGGCCGACCAGTGGCGGGTGCTGGTCGACTTCTACACCTCGCCCGGCGGCACCGACGAGGCGCTGCGGCTCTTCCTGGCCACCGACCTCGCCGAGGTGGAGGGCGAGCGGTACGAGGCCCACGGCGAGGAGTTGCAGATCCAGACCGCCCGGGTGCCGCTGGAGCAGCTGATCGCGGGGATCCTGGCCGGCGAGCTGCACAACCCGACGCTGATCACCGGCACGCTCGCGCTGCACGCCGCACTGAGCGGCGCGGGACTGGCCCAGCTGCGGCCGGCCGACTCGCCCTGGCCCGCGCGGCCCTTCCCGGCGCTCTGAGCGCCGGGTCCGGCGGCGCGGGGCGGGCCGCGCCGCCGGGCGGGTGATTCGACGGTTGGTCATACCGATGTCCCCCGGTCGCGCCGCCCGGTCGAACTACGCTTCGCAGGCGGGCCATCGTCGGGTCGGTCCGCGAACGCTGGGCGACCGGGTCAGGAGTGGCGCAGGTGGCGAGGAAGACGGCGACGATGGACGCTCGGACGGCGGCGGACGGGCCGGCGGACGGCCTGCCGGCCGGACCCGAACCGTTCGCCGGCCGCGGCGCCGAGCTGTCCGCGCTGCGCGCCGAGGCGGCCCGTCCGGCCGCGGCCGGCAGCTGCCGGGTGCTGGTGGGCGCCGACCGCCCCGGCGCCGGGCGCACCGGGCCGGCCCGCCGC
>NZ_BAAALF010000144.1:0-5152 GCF_039528135.1 Kitasatospora nipponensis
CCTCACCATCCGCGCCACCACCCCGCACGGCGACATCACCGCCCGCAGCCTCTGATGGAGCGGGAAACGGCGAAAGGCACCCCGGCCGCTCGCGGACGGGGTGCCCGAAGCCGGCCGCTCGCCGGCCGACAGCTCGGGCCGGTCAGTGGCCCGGGCCGCTCAGTGACTCGGGGTCATGGCCGTGCGCAGGTGCCAGCTGTTGCGCCGGTGAAGCGCCTCCAACTCCCTCTGGAGGGTGGGCCTGGGCACCGCGACGACCGGGCAGCGGGCATGCTCCACGCAGTGCCTGGTGACGGACGGTCGCAGCACCCGGCGCAGCACGCCGCCGCTGCCGGCCCCGACCACCAGCAGGTCGTCCGCCCGGTCCGCGAGCCGCACCAGGGCGGGCCCGGTGTCACCGCGCACCACCACGGCGGAGAGCCGCACACCGGCGGGCGCACCGCCGAAGGCCTCGTCGAGGGCCTCGCGCAACCGTGCCACGGCCGACTCCCGCCAACTGGCCAGCAGGGGCGGGCAGGGCGCCAGGCGGTAGCCGTGCTCGCCGCCCTGCGGCAGCCAGGCGAGGACGGCCAGGACCTCGGAGCTGGTGCGGCGGGCCTCGTCGACGGCCATGTGCAGGGCGGCCAGACTGCCGAGCGATCCGCCGACTCCGACGACGATCCGTCGCGTCGCCCGCTCCTCGCGGAGAGCCTCGTCCATGGCTGACCTGTCCGTTCCTCGTCCGCCCGGCTCCCTGCCGGGCACTGGCTCCCAGCCAAGCCCACCGGCGGCGGAGCGCGGTCGCTCCTGACGCGCTCCTGACGGACGGCACGGCGATCTCGACACGATCTTGACGGCACGGCCCGTGCGGGGCGACTGTCGGGCCGGTCGCACCCCTACCGCCACCGCCCCCGCGCCGGGCCGCGGGGGTGGACGACTCGCGGGAGCAGCGGCCCTGCGGCCCGGCGGATGCGCCGCGACCCGCCGACGCGCACCGTGGATGGGTACAGCCCGCCCGGACAGCCACGGGTTGTGCGCCACTGGCAGCACTCGGTCACCAGGCACGTGTCCCGGCCCGGGCAGCTCCTGCCGGCGCACGGCACAGCGCCGCCGATGACCGAAGGAGTCGCACCATGCCCACCGGGAAGATCCGTCGCCCCGCCCTGACCGCCGCCGTCGCCGCCCTCGGCGCCCTGACGGCCCTCACCCTGGCGGGGCCGGTGCCGGCGGAAGCCGCCACCACGCCCGCCACCGCGCCCGCCACCGTGTCCGCCTCGCCGGGCGTCGCGCCGACCGCCTTCGTCGACCTGCCGACCACCGCCCTGCCGACCGACCGCGCGCCGCACGAGATCTCCTTCCAGTACCGCAACGACTCGCCCGGTGACCAGCTCATCGCCCCGCAGATCCTCATCGAGTCCCCGGTCACGGGCCCGTCCCTCGACCCGGCCGCCGTCAGCCTCCAGGTGGAGACCGCCGACGGCCACTGGCTGCCCCTGCCGCTGGGCGTGCAGACCGGCACCCTGTACACCGACCTGATCCCGGCGAGGCTCGTGCTGCACAGCGGTCACACCCTCACCGAGCACTACCGCCTCACCGTGCTCAGGCCGGCCCAGGGCACCATCGCCCCGCGGGTGGCGCTGTACGGGTGATCGCGAAGGGGCGGGTCGCCTCCAGGTGGCTGGTCGGCACCTCCAGGCGAGGCGGGCCAGGCTTTCGACCAGGTGGTCACACGGTCGACCCGGGTTCACCCGTTCGGCTGAATGCGTCGCGCCGGCACGGGGGCCGGCGGCGGCGCCCCGAGGTCTGGTTCGAGGACGGAGCAGTCCCTACGGTCGGACCCACGGGGTCGCCGGGCGAGGGTGGGCGGCTCACCGGCGGGCCCGCGGCCGGGAGCGCGGCGCCCGCCCGCGGTGTTGCCTGAGGCAGGTTCAGTCGTTGTCCCCGGCATGTATTCCGACACCCCAGAATGCTGCGGCCCCCTTGACGAAACGTTTCGTCATGAGGCTCCGATCTTCGCCCACCTCGCCCTGCAGTGGGCCCGCGCCGGACGAACGGTGCCCGGCTGGAGCGACGAGGAGTGGCGTCACCTGACGGCACCGCCCGCGCCCTCCCACCACCACCGCCCCGGCGCCACCACCGGCCAGGCCAGGGCGACCGGGGGCCACCTTCCGTCCGGCCGCGGCGGCGACAGCACCCAGCAGCGCATCACGGAGCACGCATGACGGACCGGCCGACCCCGCGCGTCCCCCCGCAGCGCGGCGCCGGGGACGTCGCTCTGCCACTGGAGTTGCAGCTGGTCCTCGGGCCCGGCCTCGGCATCCCCGTGCGCGCGTGCCTGCGGTACCACCCGGCGGAGCCGTACGCGGTGTACCTGGACCTCCACGTCGCCCTGGACGCGCCGATCACCTGGGTGTTCGCCCGCGAGCTCCTGGCGACGGGCCTGACCGAGGGCGCGGGTCCGGGCGACGTGTCCATCCGCCCGGGAGCGGACGGGAGCCCGCAGACGGTCGACATCACCCTGCACGGCGCGGACTCCGCGACCGTGCTGCGGGCACCGGCCCGGCAGGTCAGGACCTTCCTGGCCGGCACCGAGCGCGTCGTCCCGTTCGGCTCGGAGGACGCGCACCTGGACCTGGACGGGCTGCCCGGCTGGCTGCGGGGCGACGAGCCTCCCGAGCCGGGCTCCTGACCCCTACCCCCTGCCCCCTCTGCCCCACCGGATCACGCCTCCACGCCCTCCTCCACGCCCTCCTTCTCGCCGTCCGCCTTCCGCGACCGATGGGCGAGCCGGTCCGCCGCGCGGCGCCCGCGGCTCTCCAACGGCAGCGAGCCGGTGGCCGCCGCCAGCCCGGCGGGCGGCATGTCGAAGTAGATCGCCTCGTACGACCCTTCCGGAACGATGTACGTCTCGTGCCAGAGCCCCACGTTCTGGCGCAGCTTCCCGGCGGCGATCTTGCGGTTGGCGATCCCCCACACCTTGTGGTGGAAGGCGTCCGGCGCGGCGGCGTAGCCGTACAGCTTCTCCTTGGACTCCCAGTACTGGACGACGCAGTAGGTGCGCGGCGACGCGGTCAGCAGGGTGCGCCCGCGCAGCCCCCGGGCCGGCTCCTTGGCCAGGTCGTGGAGCATCCGGAACATGGCCGCCATCACCGGCACCCAGTGGTGGACGGCCCAGAAGCGGTTGATGCGCATCCCGATCAGCAGCACCACGGTGTCCCCCGTGGCGGCCGCGGTGGTGAATCCCGGTGTCGGTTTGGCGGACACGTCTGCCTCCAGCTCTGCCTGCCCCCTATGTAAGCGGTGATTACATCAGCGCCGGACACCCCGGTCAAGACTCCGTGCACGCCCAAATCCGTTGCCACCGAGGCCCGTTGCCGCCAAAGCCCGCTGCCGCCGGGCCACCGTTGGTGTCAGGGGCGGTCAGGGTCAGGGCGGTTGGCGATCCCCTGGCCGAAGGTGTCCAGGACCTGCGCGGTCAGCTCCTCCGCCCTGTCCAGCGGCAGGTACCCGTCGATGATCATCTGCGCCAGGCCGTACACCAGCGCCTGACCGGCCAGCCCCACCAGCGCCGGGTCCCCGGGCCGCAGTTGGCCCGCCTGCTGGTCCGCGACGATGAACCCGGTGAACGCCTCGTCGATCCCCGACAGCCGCTCCTGCAACTCGGGCTGCCGGGAGGCCGTGAACACCCGTGAGCGGACCAGCTCGAACCGGTGCGGATGGTGGATCGCGTACCGGACGAACCCCAGGCCGATCGCCCGCATCGCCGTCCCCTCGCTCGCCTCGATCTGGGCCAGCTGCCACCGCTCGAAGTCGGCCAGCACCCGGGCCGCCACCTCCGTCAGCAGCGCCTGCCGATCCGCGAAGTGCCGAAACGGCGCCCCCGCCGAGACCCCCGCCCGCCGCGCCACCTCCCGCATGGTGACCCGGCCCGGTCCCTCCTCGTCCAGCAGCGCGAGTGCCGCCTCGACCAGCGCCTCGGGCAGGGCACCGTGGTGATAACTGCCGCGCTCGGCATGCCTCTCCGTCATGCCAGCAAGTGCTACCACAGGCGGGTGAGGGCGCCGAAGCCGTGCGCCGAACCCGGTCACCCGCGCGCGCCGTGGGGGAGACTGTCGACGGACGGAGACGAGCGGTCGAAGCGCGACGAGCGAAAGGCAGGGGAAGCGTGGCACTGGCGAAGAAGGGTTCCCGCCGCATCGTCGTCGACGGCGTCGAGTACCGCTGGCGCGTGAGCAGGAGGCACTGGTGCTGCGACCAGGACGTCAACACCTTGGGCTACCGGGTGCAGCACGCGACCCGTCCCGGCACGACGCTCGTCGTGGAGACCGGCCGGCCCACCGTACCGGCACCGACCGTGCTGCCGGCCGAGGTCATCCTGCCGCGCGAAGTGGCCGCGGGCATCCGGGCCGCGCGGTCGAGCGGCTGGACGCCCAGCTCCAACGGTTCGCCGTTCAAGCTGTACCTGTCCGCTCCCTGACCGGGCGGCCCGATCCGCCCCGATCCGCTCGCCCACCCCGTCAGGCGCGCTCCGACGAGCCCTACGGAAGGACGCGGTAGTCGATGAGCAGCGTGCCGCTCGGTGAGACCTCGCTGCGGATCGTCTCGAGCCGGATCGACGGCAGGCCCTCGAGGAGTCGTCGCCCGTGGCCGGCGATCCTCGGTGCCATCACGAGCCTGAGTTCGTCCACGACACCGGCGGCGAGCAGCGCCTGCGCGACCGAGATGCTCGCGTGGACGCCGACGTCGCCCCCGCTCTGCTGCCGGAGCTCCCGGACGAAGTCGACCAGCCCGCCCTCGATCGCCGTGGCGTTGGCCCAGTCCTGGTCCAGGGGTGTCGACGTCGCGACGTACTTCGTGACCCCGTTGATGAACGTCGCGAACGGCTCGATCGGGCTGCTCGGCCAGAACCGCGCCCACTCGGCGTAGCTGCGGCGGCCCAGGACGACCGCGTCCTGGGTCGCGATCACGGACGCGAGGTTGGCGTCCATCACGTCGTCCCAGTCGACGATGAAGCCGTCCGGGGCCTCGGCCACCCCGTCGAGGGACACCAGCTCGTACACGACGATCTTTCGCACGCCCACACCTCCGCTCGGTCTCCGATGCTACTGGTCCACCGGCCGAGCCGCCGGTACCTGTCGCCGCCGGGGGGGGGGGGGGGCGGGGGGGGGGCGGG
>NZ_BAAALF010000144.1:5162-21109 GCF_039528135.1 Kitasatospora nipponensis
GCCCCTCCCCCCCCGGGGGGCCCGGGGGCCGGGGCCCTGCCTGCCCCCGACCCCGGCGCCGCGGCCCGGGGGTCAGCGAGGGCTGAGGATGCAGAACTCGTTGCCCTCCGGGTCGACCAGCACCGTCCAGGAGATGGCCGACTGGTCGATCCCGGGGTCGGTGGCCCCCAGGGCGCGCAGTCGGGCCGCCTCCGCTGCCGGGTCGTCGTCGGGGTAGGGGCTGACGTCGAGGTGGACGCGGTTCCAGCCGCTCTTGGGGTCGGAATTGCGGAGGAACTCCAGGTAGGGGCCGACGCCCTGGGCGGAACGCAGGCTCGCGTGGTCGTCGGTGACCTCGTGCAGCGTCCAGTCCATCGCCTCGCCCCAGAACCGGGCCATCTCCCGGGGATCGGCGCAGTCGACCACCACCGCGGCGATCGGCCCGGTGTCCCGGTAGATCGCGCGGGGCTCCAGCACGCAGAACTCGTTGCCCTCCGGGTCGGCCAGGACGGTCCAGGGGACGTCGCCCTGGCCCACGTCGACAGCCGTCGCGCCGAGCTCCTTCAGCCGCGCGACCAGCTCCGCCTGATGGGCCGTCGAAGTGGTGGCCAGGTCGAGGTGCACCCGGTTCTTCACCGTCTTGGGTTCCGGCCGGGCGATGATGTCGATGCAGACGGCCGCGGGGTCGGGGTAGGCGTTGCCGACCGGTTCGAGGTTGGTCACCCCGGGTCCCTCGCTGTCGATGCCCCAGCCGAGGGCCGCTGCCCAGAACCGGCCGAGCGCGGCGTCGTCCTGGGCCTTCATGTTGATCTGCACGAGTCTCGTTGCCATGCGGAAGATCTTAGGAGCTGGCGCCCCAAGCCGGCGGACCACCCGTCAGGAGGGGTGTCCGCCGGCGCAGGAAGGTGGCGGCGTAGGCGGCGCCGGCGGTGGCCATGATGGCGAAGCTCGGCGGGAGTTGGGGGAAGCGCGCGCTGAGCAGCAGGCCGCCCCACAGGTCGGCGACGGCGAGGAAGGCGAACCCGAGCAGGCGCACCGGTACCCCGCGGGCAGCGCCGACGGCTTCGTCCACGTAGCCACCGAAGGCGAAGGTGGTGACGAAGAAGCCGAGCGGGTAGGGCCGGTAGGCCCTGACCAGCCCCGACCGACCCCGCACACCTCGCCGGCGCAGTCACCCGCCCCGACTCCCGAGCCATCACCGGCGATTCGATCCCGGACACCGCGCCGAACCGCCTCGACGCGGTGGCGGCGCTGCTGTTCGCGTTCCCATGTGCTGGGTGAGCAGGCCTCGGTAGTCTGAGCGGATGCATCATTTCCGCGGCCGCAAGGCCTCCCGGGACGAGCAGGTGGCCCGCGCGGCCCGGAAGCGATGGCTGAAGGCGGCCCGGGAGCTCGCCTCGGCCCAGGACTGGGATGACGTCCGTCGCACGATCGCGGCCCACCCGGTGCTGCTGAGCGACGTGAGCGCGGAGCTGTTCGAGAGCCTCATCTCCCGGCTGCGCGAGGCGGGGGACGCCAACGGGGCGGCCAGTTACGGGCGGTACCGTGATCTCATCTTCCTTGCGCGCCGCATCGGCGTCGAGGAGGCCATCGCCGAGTCGCTCGACGACGAGCTCTCCACCGAACTGCAGGCCGCGCTGGGGGACTTGTCCGCCTCAGGGTCGGCCGACGACATCGGGCCGCAGCAACTGGGGCTGATCCGCCGCGCCCTGGACCTCGCCTCCCCCGGGGAGACCCCGAAGCTGTGGGTCTCCCTGCACGGGATGGTGGGCGAAGCCCTGCTCAGCGCAGACGGCCCGTCCAGCGACGATGCCGGCGATCGTCGTCAGACCGTCGAGCAGGCGATCGAGGCCTTCCGGACGGCGCTCTCCCGCCAGTCGAGGGATGCCCAGCCGATCCTGTGGGCCATCACGATGAACAACGTGGCACGGGCTCACGCGGAGCTCGCCCAGGACGGTGCGGCCGAGGACAGGAGCCTCGCCGACGCCGCCCTTCGACAGGCCCTCGGCGTGTTCACCGAGGAGGCCGGACCGAGGATCATCTCCGTGGAGATGGAGCGGACCCTGCTGCTGCTCGCCGATGGCACGGAATCCGACCTGCGGGACGCGATCGGGATCCTTCGCCGCACTCTGGAGCTCATCAGCGAGATCGCCTCGACGGGGGGCGCGGTCCATCTCCCCCAGGTCGCCCGGCTTCTCGGCGATGAAGTGCGCCTGTCCGTGGGCGACGGGGACGGGCCGGTGGAGGTGCCGGGCGACGCGGGCGGTGGCGATGCGACCTGGGACCTGGTCGCCCGGGGTGCGAGCCTCCTGGCGGAGTACTTCGAGACCGGCGAGGTGGACCTGCTGCAACGTGCACTCGGCCCTCTGGGAGAGGCTGCGCGATCCGTCGACGCGTCGTCGCCCCACGGGGCCGAGGTCCTGGGGCTGTTGGGAACCGCACTCTGGAGCCGCTACGACCGGGTCCGCGATCGGCAGTCGCGCGAAGAGGCCACGCATGCCCACCGGCTCGCCCTCGCAGTCCTTCCCCCCGGATCTCCCGCCCATGTCGGCTATCTGGACACCCTCTCCCACGGGCTGCGCGAGAGCCATCGGCGCACCGGCGAGCGGGAATCCCTGGACGAGGCCATAGAGCTGGTCGCTCAGGCGGCCGCCTTGCTCACCCCCGCTTCCCCCCGACGCGCAGCGCTCCTGCGCCGGCTCGGCGACTATCGCCTGATCCGCCATGGCGTCAGCGGCGACATGGCGGACCTGGACGCCGGCCTGGCCTCCCTCCGGTCGGCGGAGGAGCTGACCCGTGCCGGCTCAGCAGACCGGATCGCCGTGCTCGCCAACCTCTCCCATGCGCTGGTCCTCCGCTACGAACAGACAGGCGGCATCGCCGACCTGGACCAGGCGATCGCTTGTGACCGTGAGGCACTGGACTTGGCCCCCGATCGGTCACCGGCCCAGGCCCTGCTGCTCGACCATGCAAGCCGCAGCCTCCAGAGCCGATACGAGTGGAGCGGTCGCCCCGCCGATCTCGACGCCGCGATCCAGTACGCCCGCCAGGCCCTGGCACTTGCCCACGGAGACGGGCCGGACCGTCCAGCACAGTTGGTGAACCTTGGTCTGGCTCTCAACGCCCGGTACGACCTTGCCATGAGGGAGGAGGATCTCGCCGAGTGCATCGACCTGATCCGGCAGGCCGTCGCGCTGTGCCCGCCTGAGAGCGACTACCGGGATGCCGCCCTGGTGGCTCTGAGCACCGTACTGCGTGACCGCTACTTCCGGACAGGCGACCTGGCCGATCTCGCCGAAGTGATCGAACTGTCCCGCGCAGCCCTGGAGCTGACGGCGCCGGGCACCCCCGGGCGGTGGGGCCCCCTGATGAACCTGGGCGTCGCGCTGCGTCAGCGCTACGAGCGCAGCACCGACCTGGCCGATCTGGACGAGGCGATCGAGTACTGGCGGGAGGCACTCGACGACGACATCGGGCCGGCACCTTTCGTGCGACAGGCGATCCTGAGCGGTCTCGCGGTCGCACTCCTGGACCGACACAAGCACACCGGTGGGGGTGAGCACCTTCGCGACGCGGTCGAACTGGCGCGAGAGGTGCTCGCCCGCACCGCGCCCTCGTCTCCGTCCTACGCCCCCGCCGCGGACTGCCTCGCCGCCGCACTGATGGAACGCTCCTGGGTCGACGGCGATCGTGCCGATCTCGATCAGGCGGAAACGCTACTGAGCACAGCCATGGATCTGGACCAGGACAGCGTGCACAGCCGGATCTTCCTTCCCAGTAGCCTGGCGCGCGTGCTGAGCAACCGCTACGAGAGCGACGCGAGTGGTGATCCGGCCGATCTGCACGCCGCACAGGCCCTGTTCCGGCAGGTCGTGACCTCAGGACTGACCCTCAACCCGGACTTCGCCCGCGTCGACAGTCTGGCCTGGGGGCAGTGGGCCGCCAGACGCGAGTCCTGGAGCGAGGCCGCGCAGGCGTACG
This sequence comes from Kitasatospora nipponensis, assembly GCF_039528135.1. NCBI lineage: Bacteria > Bacillati > Actinomycetota > Actinomycetes > Kitasatosporales > Streptomycetaceae > Kitasatospora > Kitasatospora nipponensis. Next base: position 9,123 of record NZ_BAAALF010000144.1, read on the forward strand.
ACTACGGCTTACAGGCGATGGAACGACTCTTCCGGGCGCAGCTCACCCGGACCAGTAAGGAATCGCGCCTGCACGACGCTCAGGGACTGGCGGTGGCGGCCGCCTACGCGCTGGCCAGGTCGGGCGACACCGCGCAGGCCGCGGTCGCGATCGAACGCGGTCGGGCGCTCATGCTCTCCGAGGCGCTCGACCGCTCGCGCGCCCGCCTGGAGCATCTCGCGGTGATCGGGCGGGGGGATCTCGTCGAGCGGTACCGGAGCAGCGCTGCCGTCCTCGACGGCCTCGAGCGGCAGGCACTCGCCCAGGCAGGCATCGCCGGCAGGGTGTCACCCACGCCCATGACGCAGTCGGCGCCCGACCTCACCGGCCAACTGCGCAGCGCTCAAGCGGAACTGGACGCCGTCCTGTCCGCGATCCGGCGCATCGACGGCTACCGGCACTTCCTCGAACCGCCTCGTCTCGAGGACCTGCGCACTGCGGCGGCGACCCCGCTGGTCTACCTCGCGGCGGCCGATCAGTGCGGACTCGCACTGATCGTGACTGCCGACGGGGGTGACGAGGTCGACGTGTGCTGGCTGCCCGCACTGACCAGCGCCGCTCTGCGTACCTGGGCGGGGAGGTACTGGCAGGCGTACCGGTCGCGGGCGAACGATCACGCCTCGTGGGAACAGACCCTGGAGGCGACCACGCGCTGGCTCTGGGATGTGCTCATGGAACCGGTCACCGCGGCTCTGGGGTCCTGCGAGCGGGCGGCACTCGTGCCTGCGGGGCTTCTGGGCATGCTGCCCCTGCACGCCGCCTGGCGCGAGGACGCCGCGGCGCCGAGCGGTCGCAGGTACGCACTCGACGATCTGCTCCTCAGCTACGTTCCCAACGCCCGGACCCGCACGGCGGCGGCGGAGGGTGCTCGGCGTGCCGCCCCCGACGGGCTGCTGGCGATCGAGGACCCCCGTCCGGTGACGGCGGGACCGCTGCCGGCCGCCGGGCGCGAAGTACGGTCAGCCATGGCCCACTTCGCCCGTTCCCGCAGCCTGAGCGGCGAACGGGCCACCCGGCCGGCCGTCTTGGCCGCACTCGGCGAGTACCCGGTCCTCCACTTCGCCTGCCACGGCTTCGCCGACGCCGCCGAGCCTCTGGCCAGTGGGCTCCTGCTCGCCTGCGACGAGTCACTGTCCCTGCGGGACCTGCTGGTTCGCGGTCCGCTGAACGCACGGCTGGCCGTCCTTTCCGCCTGCGAGACGGCCGTCCCCGGCGCCGACCTGCCCGACGAGGTCATCAACCTCCCGGCCGGACTACTGCAGGCGGGCATCGGCGGTGTCGTCGGCTCTCAGTGGTCGGTCAACGACGCGAGCACGATGGTGCTGATGGCCCGGTTCTACGAACTGTGGCGCGTGGACGCGCTCGACCCGGCCCAGGCACTACGCCGGGCACAGCAGTGGGTCCGGGACACGACCAACGGTGCCAAGCGTGACCGGTACCCGGACATCGAGGAACTGCGTGGGAGCCGCGTGCCCGCGCAGGCCAAGCAGTTGTGGGAAGGCGCGCGGGCTCACCGCGCTCCGTGGTACTGGGCCGCATTCGTCTATGTCGGAGAGTGAACTGTCCATGGAGGAAACGCAGTCGGGCGACGAAGCGATCCTCGACGCGCTGCGGACCATCCGTGGATACCTGCCGAACCTCGTCGGTGCCGCGGAAGCCGCGGAGATCGACCGGGAGCTGGCAGATCTGCTCGCCCGGCCCCCGCTCGACACTGCGACCGTCGTCGCCCGGGGGTTGGAGGTGCTGCAGCGGCACAACGCGACCCTCGAATGGGCTGCCACGTACCTGGACAGTGGCTACCCTCCCGACATCCGCGCGCTGATCGAGCAGCGCGAACGGTACGCCGGGCTGCCCGGACAGGGCGACCCGCCCCCGGCCGCCCGGCGATACCGGTGTCCGAACGGGGACTACGTCCGTTGGCGGCGGGGAGCCGAAGTTCTGCGCCCGTGCCCCACGCACCACCTGCCCCTGGTACCGGAGCCGGTCGTACCCGGCGAGGCCCGATGCTGACAAGCTTCTGGGCCGGGCTGGGGAGCTCCCTCGCCGAGCGGTGGTCCGCCGCCGCGCTCACCCCCGCGTTCCTGTTCTGGGCCGCCGGCCTGACTGCCGGTGCCTGGGGCCCGGGCGGGGTCGCCGGCTGGAGAGCGGCGCAGCACCGACTCACCGAAGGATCGGACACCACAGCCGTCCTGCTCCTGGTCGCGGCCCTGGTCGTGGTCACTCTCTCCGCGGTGGCCGTGAACAGGCTGACCCTCACGGCACTGCGCTTCCTCGAGGGTTACTGGCCAAGGCCGTTCGTCCCGCTGGAGCGGTTGTTCCGAGCACGCCAGTGCCGCCGCTTCCTCCACCACGACCGACGGTTCCAGCAACTCGCCCCCAGGATCGCGAATCGCACCGCCACGTCCCAGGAGCGCCGGGAGTACGCTGCGGCGGATCGGGCTCTGCGCCGCTTCCCCGGCGAGCCCACCCCGGCAGACCCCGAGCGGCTGATGCCGACCCGACTGGGCAACGTTCTGCGTGCCGCGGAGACCCGACCGTTGGACAAGTACGGCCTCGACCCGGCCAAGTGCTGGTCACGGCTGTGGCTCGTCCTGCCGCAGGAGACGAAGAAGACGGTGACCGAGGCCCGTGTGTCCGTGGACAGCGCCGCCACGGTCTGGACATGGGGGTTGCTCACGCTGGTCTGGTCCCCGTGGGGGTGGTGGGTCCCGCTGGCCGGGATCACGGTCAGCGGGATCGCGTACGTGTGGCTGTTGGGCCGCGCGGAGACCTTCGGCGAACTGATCGAGTCCGCCTTCGATGTGCACCGTTGGCAGCTGTACGACGCCCTTCACTGGCCCCTGCCGGAGAACCCTGCCGCAGAGCACGCGGCCGGCACCGCGCTCACGTCCTACCTGTGGTGGGGTTCCGATGAGCCGTCACCGACCTTCCGCCCCGGTGGCCCACCGTGAGCGCGTTGGCACTGCGCCACTTGGGGTCAGCCTTCACCCGGCGAGGCGTCTAGGGCCGCGCGATACGGGCGAGGCGTTCCTCCGAGAGGACGGTACCGGCGACGGCGTCGGCGACGGCAGTGCCGACCACCTCGTCCGGACGTCCCCGCGCCAGCGCAGTCGACGAGGCACGAGGGTCACGCCGACCGCCATCACGACGAGGGCGGCGATGCCCCCCACCGTCAGCACCGGGCCCGTCGATCCGCTGCGAAGGCCATCAAGCCCCTGAACCGTTGCCGTCGAGCCGTCAGCCACTCCCCCGCCGGATCGACCGAACGGAGTGATTCCGCAGGCGAACGGGCGTGCGACGCCCTGCCGCGTGGCCGTACCCGCAGCCCCTTCACAGACTGTGACCAGGACCTACCTGTGTCCGGACGAGAGGAGCCACCGTTGGTACCCCCAGGACATCGGCCACGATCGAACCCCCTCAGCCGGCCGCTCAGCGCGGCCCTCGCGCTCGCCCTGGCCGCCGGGCCGGTGCTGGCGTCCGGGCCCGCGTCGGCGACTGAGACCCCGTCGGCCCCCACGGTCCAGGGCGGCAGCGACCAGCCGCCCGACCGTTCGCCGCGCGTCACGCCGACAACCCCCAGAGTGGTGCGGCCATCGGTACGGGCCCCGGGCACCTACGTCGTCGACGTGGACGCGGCCGTCGGCGCGACGACGTTCGGCGAGGCCTCCGTGGCGGTCAACCCGGCCAATCCGCAGCAGATCGCCATCACCCGCTTCACGTACCCGTGGGACAGCAACTCCGACCTGGTCTTCTCGACCGACGGCGGGATCACCTGGAAGGACGAGGTGACGATCCCGCCGCCCCCGGGCGTGGCGAGCACCTCCGGCGGCCCGTACGACCAGACGATCGACTTCGGCCGCAACGGGACGCTCTACGCCACCTTCCTGACCGGCGCGAACCAGATCGTCACCGGCTCGACGACCGACCCGACCCGGGCCGCGTCGTGGAGCTGGAACAACCCGACGCCCACCACCACCCAGCTCACCAGCGCCGCCGGCACCAACGCCGACCAGCCCTGGCTGATCGTCAACCGTGACACGGCCACGGCGACCCAGGACAACGTCTACGTCGGCTACCAGGACTTCCGCAACAGCGTCCCGCACGACCACGTCGCCGTCTCCCTCCACAACGCCAGCCCGGTCGACATCACCCGCGACAACGCGGCCGGCACCGGCGCACTCAGCGGCGGCGTCATCAACGGCGGGCTCCGCCTGGCGGCCGACCCGCGCAACGGCTCAATGTACGCGCTCTACCAGCAGGGCGGCGGCACCACCCAGCCGCAGAACGTCACCCTGATGCTCAACCGCTCCACCGACGCCGGAGCCCACTGGACCCTGGGCGGCAGCACCGACGGCATCGCCGTCTCCACGGACAACACCCGTCAGGGCAACTCCGGTTACAAGTTCGGCGGCGTCAACTCCCTGCAGGGCGGCGTCGACCACGTGGCCGTCGACCCGACCAACGGCGACGTGTACACGGCCTACGGCGCGGACGTCTCCGGCAACAACCAGATCCGCATCCGCCGCCTCACCGACAACGGCACGGGCGGCATGAACGTGGGCGCCGCGGTGAACGTGTCCAGTTCGACCAACGCGGCCCTGCCCTCGGTGGCCGTCCTCGGCGACGGGACGATCGGCGTCCTCTACCTCACCGACGACGGCACCAACACCAGCGGCTTCCCCGAGTTCTCGGCCCACCTCGCCCGCAGCACCGACCACGGCGCCACCTTCACCGACACCGTGCTGCAGTCGTACACGACGGCCGTGGGCGACCCGAGCCAACCCACCCAGCGGCTCTTCGGCGACTACGAACAGCTCAAGGCCGTCGGCAACACCTTCTACGGCGCCTTCATCGGCAACCTCGGCGGCCTGAACCAGACCACGGCCCAGCCGACGGACACGATCTTCTTCGCCGTCCCGCAGGTCACCAGGTCGACGCTCACCTCCTCCGTCAACCCCTCGGTCTTCGGCCAGCCGGTCCACTTCACCGCGACGGTCCTGCCGGCACCGGACGGCGGAACGGTCACCTTCAAGGTCGACGGCACCCAGCTCGGCAGCCCGGTGGCGGTGGACCCCACGACCGGCACCGCGACCTCCACCGGCATCGCCACCCTCACCCCCGGCCCGCACACGGTGGACGCCACCTACAGCGGTGACCCGAACTACGGGGGTGACTCGGCGATGAGCCTGGTCCAGAACGTCGGCCGGGCACCGGTCACCACGACCCTCACCTCCGCGCCCAACCCCTCGGTCTTCGGGCAGCCGGTGTCCGTCACCGACACCGTCTGCGCCGCCGGCGCCAGCACCAACCCGCCCGCACCGCCCACCGGAACGGTCACCGTCCGGGACGGCAGCACGCTACTCGGCACCGGTGTCCTCTCCCCCGGCGGCGGGACCAACTGCGCCCAGGCGCAGGTCGGTTTCGCCAACCTGCTGCCGGGCACCCACACCGTCTCCGCCCAGTACAGCGGTGACGGCGACTACCTGGCCGGGGGCCTGGAGTCGATCACCCAGACCGTGACCTGCACCCGGACGGTCACCGGCACCACCGGCGGACTGTCCACCAGCGGCGAGAGCACCTGCATCGTGGGCGCCACCGTCAACGGGCCCGTGCGCGACGCGGGCGACGGCGCCCTGTTCATCAGCAACTCGACGATCCACGGCGCCGTCCTCTCCGCCAACGCCACCCTGTTCGGCATGTGCGGCACCACCGTCACGGACACGACCAGCGTCTCCGGCGCGTCCGGCTTCGTGGTCGTGGGCGACCCCGGCGACGACGGCTGCGCCGGCAACCACGTCAACGGCTCCCTCCTGCTCACCGGCAACCACGGCGGTCTGGAGGCCATCGCGAACCAGGTACTCGGATCGGTCCAGGTCCAGGGCACGACGGGCACCGGCCCCTTCCCCGAGGACACCGGCGCCGAGATCGAGGGCAACACCATCGGCGGATCGCTGACCTGCGCCGCCAACACCCCGCCGCCCACCAACGACGGCCACCCGAACACCGTGACCGGTCCACGCCTGGGACAGTGCTCGACCCTGTAGCCACCCGCCGACCGCAACAGGAGGGGCCCGCTCCGGCGGACCCCTCCCGTTGCCCGTTCCACGGACCGTCACGGTCCATGTCCCCGGTGCGCGACTCCTTGGTCGGGCGGGCCCGTGGTCGGCTCAGCCGTCCAGACCACGGGCGGTGACCAGGCGGGCGGTGCCGTCGGCCAGTCGGTAGGACAGGCCCAGCACCGCGGCGCTGCCCGCCTCGACGGCGTCGGCCAGGACTCGGGAGCGCTCGATCAGCAGGTCCACGGTGTGCCGCAGGTGGGTGTCGATGTAGTCCGCGTCCTCGGTGCACCCGGCGGCCCGCGCCGCCAGCACGCTCGGCGTGACGCGCTCGATCACGTCGCGCACGTACCCGGTGGCGGGGGCGCCGCCCTGGACGGCGGCCCGGGCGGCGGCCACGGCACCGCAGGAGTCGTGACCCAGGACCACCACCAGCGGGCTGCCCAGGACGCTGACGCCGTACTCGATGCTGCCCAGGACCTCGGGCCCCATGACGTGGCCCGCGGTACGGACCACGAAGAGGTCGCCCAGGCCACGGTCGAAGATGATCTCCGCGGCGAGGCGGGAGTCGGAGCAGCCGAACAGCACCGCGAACGGACTCTGCCCGGGCACGACCTCGGCGCGCCGGACGGCGTCCTGGTTCGGGTGCTCGGGCGTACCGGCGGTGAAGCGCCGGTTGCCGGCCAGCAGCATCTCCAGCGCGACGGACACAGCCACACGATCACCGGTCATGACGGCAGACTACGGCCCGTCGTGCCCGACCCGCCGACGGGGACACGGGAACACCGCCCCGGCCACGTCCCCGGACTCCCGCCGCGGCGGCCCGGTGCGGCCGGGGCGCGGCGGCGCGCAGAGCGGGGTCGACCACCCATCACTCCCCCGGCGGGAGCGCGCCGCCGGCCAGTTCGTCCTCGGCCCACTGCGAGCCGGGCCGGGCCCGCAGCAGCGGCTCCCGCAGCACCTCCGGCACCGCGTCGTGGGCGGGGCGGCCATTGGCTCGTCGTCCCCGCACTTCGAAGGTGGGCCGCCTGACCATGAACAACAAGTGCATGCTTGTCACTTGTAGAGTTACCGCCATGCAACTGGATCTGAATCTGCTCACGGCCCTGGACGCACTGTTGGAAGAGGGGAGCGTCGCGGGCGCCGCGGCCCGCCTGCACGTCACCGCACCGGCGATGAGTCGCTCGCTGGGCCGCATCCGCAAGGCCACCGGGGACCAGATCCTGGTGCGCACCGGGCGCAGCATGGTCCCCACCACCCGCGCGCTGGCCATGCGCGCCCCGGTGCACGCTCTCGTCCAGCAGGCCCACCAACTCCTGTCCGCGCAGCGGGAACTCGACCTGGCCGCCCTGGACCGGGTGTTCACCGTGCGCTGGCACGACGCCCTGACCGCCGCCTGCGGCACCGCCCTGATCGCCGCCGTGCACGAGCGGGCGCCCGGCGTCCGGCTGCGCCTGACCGCCGAACCCGGCACGGACACCCCCGAGTTGCGTCGCGGCGAGGTCGATCTCGAGTCCAGTTCCCGTGCGCCGACGTTCCCCGACATCCGTCACCGCCTCGTCGGCCGGGACCGGCTGGTCGTCGCCGTTCGACCGGGACACCCGCTGACCGAGGGCCCGCTGAGCCTGGCGCGCTACGCGGCCGCCGACCACCTCACCGTGTCGCGGCGGGGCAGCCTGCGCGACCCGATCGACGACGCCCTGACCACCCGCGGCCTCGAACGACGCGTCGTCGCCACCGGGCCCACCACCGCCTTCGCCCTGCAACTCGCCCTCGGCACCGACCTGGTCGTCTCCCTCCCGGACGCGGTCACCCGCTCGGCCCGGGATCAACTCGGCCTGGTCACACTGCCACTGCCCCTGACGCTGCCCGACATCCCGCTCCACCTGCTGTGGCACCAGCGCTACGACGACGACCCCGCCCACACCTGGCTGCGTGAGACGGCCACCGAAACCGTCCGAGCGCTCTTCGCACCACCGAACGCCTGACCACCACCCTGACGCCCCGCACCCGACCCCACCCCGTCGCGTCCGGCTCCCGAGGGGCTCGGGGCTCGGGGCTCGTCACTGCTTGGCGTAGTCGGCGAACCCCTGCCAGTCGATGACCACGCAGGCCTCGTCGCCCATGACCCAGGCGTCGTGTCCCGGCGGGCAGATCATGAAGTCGCCCGGGCCGAACTCCGCCGACTCACCGTCGTCCATCACGACCTTCATCCGGCCGGCGATCACGTAGCCCATGTGCGAGGCCTGGCAGCTCTCCGTTCCCGCGAGGGGCTTGACGTGCGTCGACCACCGCCAGCCCGGCTCGAAGGTCCCCCGGCCCACCGCTCCCGCGGCCAGGTTGACCAGCTCCACCTTCCCCGCGTTCTGCTCGAAGGGACGGACTTCCTCGGGTGAATCGAGGCTCTTGCGCACGAGACCTGCCATGACGTGCTCCTCACCGAAAACGCCGGGACCTCTCCCTCCAGTCTCGGCCGTGCGGAGCCGGGCCGCGACGTCAGGGGCAACGGGTGCGGGCACGGGTACGGGTACGGGCACGGGTACGGCTCAGCGGTGCTCGGGGTTCTCGAAGTCGAAGCGGCAGCCGGCGTCCCACTCGGAGCGCTGGTTGCCGTGGGCGGGGATGCCGCCGGCGTCCTTGAGCATCCTCGCCAGGTGGAGCAGGTTCCAGGTCATGAACGTGGTGTTGCGGTTGGTGAACTCGTTCTCCGGCCCGCCGGACCCCTCGTCCAGGTACGACGGACCGGGACCGGCCTCACCGATCCAGCCCGCGTCGGCCTGCGGCGGGATCGTGTAGCCCAGGTGCTGCAGGCTGTAGAGGACGTTCATCGCGCAGTGCTTGACGCCGTCCTCGTTGCCGGTGATCAGGCAGCCGCCGACCCGGCCGTAGTAGGCGTACTGGCCGGCCTCGTTGAGCAGCGAGGAGCAGGCGTAGAGGCGTTCGACGACCTGCTTCGTCACGGAGGAGTTGTCACCCAGCCAGATCGGTCCCGCGAGGATCAGGATGTCGGCGGCCATCACCTGGCTGTAGAGGACCGGCCACTCGTCGGTCTCCCAGCCGTGTTCGGTCATGTCGGGCCAGACACCGGTGGCGATGTCGTGGTCGACGGCGCGGATGACGTCGACCGCGACCCCCTGGCGCTCCATGATGCCGCGGCTGACGTCGATCAGGCCCTGGGTGTGGCTGCGCTCGGGCGAACGCTTGAGCGTGCAGTTGATGATCAGGGCGCGCAGGTCGGCGTAGGAGGTCGCGCTGTCCGGCATGGGTGGGCCTTCCGTCGTCGAGCGGGCGTGGGGGCCTCTCCACTTCACCAGGCGGGGCGCGGCGGCGCGGACGGGGTTGGGCCGCACGCGTGACCACGGTGCGGGCCGATCGGGTGAGAGCGGGGCGCCGCGACGCCGGCCTCACGCCCTCAGCGGTCGAGGCCGTCGAGCGCGGTTTCGGCGTGGTGGAGCCAGGCATCGGCGTGCGCGACGGGGACGGCCACCCAGTCCTTGAACGGGCGGTGCTTGCCGGAGGGGTCGAAGAGTTCGGCTCCGGACAGGGCGAGGGCCTCGGCGTGGGCGGGGCTGCCGTCGCCGAGCCGGAAGGCCAGCAGGTCGCCCTTGAGGCAGACGAAGGCCTTGCCGTGGGCCTTGAGGGCCCGCTTGCCGAACATCGCTCCGGCGGTGGCGCCGTGCGGGGCGAGGTCGGTGGCGATCTCGTCGAACCGGTCGTCAGGGGTCATGTGGTGGAACCTCGCTCCTCGAGTCGGCACGTCTCGCCCCATCCAACCGGCACGCCGCACACCGGCGCCAGCGCCGACGCCGACGACGCGGATCCGCCGGCAGCGCCGGCAGGCGCCGGCAGGCGCCGGCTCCGATGCGGCGTGCCCTCGCCCCGCCGCCGCGTGGTGCTCAGCGCGCGCTCCTGGTCCGTTCGTAGTGGCGGGCCGCGCGGGCCCTGGTCCCGCAGCCCGCCGAGCACCACTCGCGGCGGGGGTGGTCCTTGACGAAGTACAGGACGCAGCCCGGCGCCTGACACGCGCGCAGGTCGGCGAGCCGGTCGCCGGCGAAGAGGTCGACCGTCTGCTGGGCGATCTCGGCGAGCGCGGTGGTGACCGGCCCGGTCGCACTGCGCGCCAGTGCCGCCGGCCCCTCGCCCCAGGACAGCTCCCGCCACCGCGCGGCGGCGCGGACCTGCCGGTTGACCTCCGCCACCGCGTCCGCGGGAGCCGCTCCGCCCCGGACGGCGACGCTCGCCAGGTCACGGATCGCATCGCGCAGCGCGCGGGTGGCCCGCAGCTCACCGGGGCCGACGCCGAGCAGGTCGGCGTCGGCGCAGGGCTCGGCGAACCGCTCGCGGTTGTCGCGGAACCACGCGGCGACGTGCTCGACGCTCTGCAGGCCGTCGACCAGACGCCCCCGCACGGCGTAGGTGGCATTGGCCAGCTCGATGGGCAGCGGCTCGCCCAGGGCGGGCGCGCCACCGCCTTCCAGGTCTTCGACGTTCACAACCTCATGGTAGCCCCGCCTTGCATCCGTGAGAATCATCTGCCTATGGTTCTCACGGTTGCAGCAGCAATCAACCATGAGAATCAGGGCTTGCCCCACCACCGGAGGAACACCGTGTCCCGACTCCCGATCATCGAGCCCGCCCACGCCCAGGCCCCCGCCGCCGACCTGCTGGCCGCGGTCCAGAAGGCCCTGGGCGTCACGCCGAACATGACCAAGGTGATGGCCAACAACCCGGCCGTCCTCAAGGGCTACCTGGAGTTCTCCGGCGCGCTCGCCGGCGGCCGGCTCCCGGCGGCCGTCCGGGAGGGCATCGCCCTCACCGTCGCGCAGGAGAACGCCTGCGACTACTGCCTGTCCGCCCACACCCACATCGCCACCACCCTCGCGGGCCTCTCCCCCGAGCAGGCCGCCGCCGCGCGCCGCGCCGAGTCCGCCGACGCCGGGACCCGCGCGGCCCTGCGGCTGGCCGCCGCCCTCGTCCGCACCCGCGGCGACCTGGACGACACCGACCTCAAGGCCGCCCAGGAGGCCGGCCTCGGGGACGCGGAGGTGGCCGAGGTCATCGCCAACGTGGCACTGAACGTCTTCACCAACTACTTCAACAAGGCGGCCGCCGTCGACATCGACTGGCCCGAGGTCAGCCACCTCTCCTGACCTCCACCCGCGCCCGGGTGCGCCGCCGTCCCGAGGAACGCCGGGGCGGCGGCGTCGGACCCGGTCCGCGAGCCGCCGGGCAACGGTCGGAAAATCACCTCGCCCGACGCGATGAGTTCCGCGGGCCCCGCCGGTATGTACGGGTGGGCCCATCCGGGCCCGCAGGAACCCGAGCTCCGAGGAGCGAACCATGACCATGACCCGAACGCACGACGAGGCCGCCATCAAGGGTGTCCTGGCAGGCGTCTACCAGGCCTGGGACGCCGGCGACGCCGACGCCTTCGTCGCGGACTACCGGGACGACGCCACCGCGATCCTGCCCGGCTCCTACCGCAGGTCCAAGGAGGTCGTCCGCGAGAAGATGGCCGCCGGTTTCGCCTCCTTCCTCAAGGGCAGCACCAGCATCGACAAGCTGGACAGCATCCGATTCCTGGGCGAGAGCGCCGCGGTCGTGGTGAGCGAGACCGGCATCAGGTTCCCGGGCGAGACCGAGGTCCCCGCCGAGCGCGTCGTGTACGCGACCTGGGTGCTGGAGAAGCGTGACGACGCCTGGCTGATCGTCGCCTACCACAACAGCCCGGCCGTCGCCCCGAGCTGACGCACCGGCCCCACCACCGCTACGAGCCGGACGAGCCGTACGGGCTCTACGGGTTCACGCTGAGCGGAGTGCGCCCCGGCCGACCGACCCTTGGGTTCTAGGGATCGTTGCAACACCCTGACCGGGGACTGCAATGACCTTCGA
>NZ_BAAALF010000145.1:0-21063 GCF_039528135.1 Kitasatospora nipponensis
CGCCAGCAGCCGCTTCGAAGCCGGCATCAAAGCAGCCCAACGCGGCTGGCTCTGAGGCGGATCGACGGTCGGCGGATCCGGCCGCCGGTGGCTGCCCCGACCCCGCCCGGCGGGGAGAGCGGGCAGGACCCTGCTCCTGATCTGAACCGGGGCGCGCCGTCGCCACCGCCGCCGGATCCGCAGGACACCGACCGGCCGCTCGCGCCCCCGGGCACCCTACGGCAGTCGCCGCGCCGGCAGGTCAGCGTTCCTTGACGGCGTGCAGCAGCGTGACGCCGAGCCACGGGCCGCCGTACCAGTACCCCGGGCCGAGTGGGCGCAGTGTGCCCTGGTCGATGTGCTCGGCGTACTTCCTGGCCATGGGCCAGGGATCGGCGATGAGCAACTGCCCGCCCGGGCGAAGTACGCGCAGGGCCTCGTCGACCGCGCGGTAGCGCGCCCGGGGCGATGGGATGTTGTGGATCGCCATCGCGCTCGTCACCACGTCGAAGGAGCCGTCGGGGAAGGGCAGGGCGGTCATGTCGGCCGTGCGTACCTCCACCCGGTCGGCGACCCCGGCCGCGGCGGCGTTGGCGAGCGTGACGTCGGGACTGTTGCCGCTCTGGTCCCTGGTCCACAGGTCCGCGCCGACGGCGCGTCCCGTCGGCAGCCGTCGGGCCGCCGCGATCAGCACCGCGCCGCGGCCGCAGCCCAGGTCCAGCAGCTGCTCGTTGCCTTGCAGGCCGACGCGATCCAGCTCTCGTTCCCAGATGCGCAGCTTGCCGCGCAGCGTGGTGTGCAGGTACACGGCGGCGTTGGCCAGCAGTACCACCCCGGCGGCCGCCACCGCGAGGCCGCAGAGCCGTCGCCGGGCGGCCAGGCAGCATGCCACGCCGGCGGCGCCGAGCACCGCCGGAAAGGCCGGGGCGTCAACGCCGTACCTCGGCGACCACGGAACTGCCGACAGAGGGGGTTCGTTCGGGACCTTGGACATGAGCTACTCCTTCGGTGAATCGGGCTACACGGCGGCGGGCTCGGGCGCGCGGGCGGACTGCTCCCGCGCGGGCGGCTCGATGGTCAGGTGCGGCAGGCGGCGGTCCAGCGAGCGGGGAAGCCACCAGTTGGCCCGGCCGCACAGGTACATCACGGCCGGTACGAGCACCGTCCGCAGGATGAAGGCGTCCAGTGCCACGGCGGCGGCCAACCCGACCCCGAACTCGGCGATGGAGCGCTGGCCCATGAACACGAACGCGGTGAACACGGCCATCATGATCACGGCCGCGGCGGTGATCACCCGCGCGGTGTCGGTCACGCCGGCGAGCACCGACCGGGTGTTGTCACGGGTGCGCGACCATTCCTCGGCCATCCTGCTGACCAGGAACACCTGGTAGTCCATCGACAGACCGAACAGGACCGCCAGCACCAGCTCGGGCAGGTAGCCCTCGATGGGGCTGGGCGCGCCGAGGCCCAGTGCCCTGGTTCCCCAGCCCCACTGGAAGAACGCGGTGAGGACGCCGAACGAGGCCGCCGCCGCCAGCAGGTTGAGCACCGCCGTGATCGCGGGGATGAGCAGGCTGCGGAAGGCGAGTACGAGCAGCAGGAAGCCGAGACCCACGACGGTGACGAGCAGCCAGGGCAGCTTGTCGCTCGTCGTCGCGGCGAGGTCGTCGAACGTGGCCGTCAGGCCGCCCACGTGGACCTGCAGCGTGGTGCCGTTCGTGTAGTGCGGCACGACCGTGGTGCGCAGCCGGTCGATCAGGGCGGAGGTGGCCGGGGCCTGCGGCGCCGTGGTGGGGAAGACCTGGGTCACCTCGATCGCCGGCCCGGTACCCGAGTCGGTTCGCGCGGGTGCGGTCTGCACGGCAGCCACCCCGGGCACCGCGCCGAGTGCCTGGTCGAGCTGGTCGAGCGCGGCGCGGTCGGCCAGCGACTGCGTCCGGGCGACCAGGAGCAGCGGGCCGTTGAAGCCCGGCCCGAACCCCTTGGCGAGCATGTCGTAGGACTTGTACGTGTGGGTTGAGGTGGGGTCGTTGGACGCGTCGGCAAAGCCGAGCCGCAGGTGCAGCACGGGAGCGGAGAGCACGACCATGACCGCGAGCCCCAGGGAGACGAACACGGCGGCGAACCGCGGCACGGTGCGCGACCAGCGCGCCCACAGGCCGTTGCCGTACTCCGCCCGGCCCGGCTCGCCGGCCCGAAGCCGGCGGCGCTGCTTGCGGCTCAGCACGCGCGAACCGAACACCCCGAACAGCGCGGGCAGCAGCGTGAGGGCCGCGACCACGGTGCACACCACGGTGAGAGCCGCCGGGACGGCCAGCCCGTCGATGAACCGCACGTTGATGACGAGCAGGCCGAGCAGGGCGATGCACACCGTGCCGCCGGCGAACAGGACCGCGCGTCCGGAGGTGTTGAGCGCCTGCACGGTGGACTGCTCCGGTTCCAGCCCGGTCTGCAGGCCGCGGCGGTGCCTGGTCACGATGAACAGGGAGTAGTCGACGCCGACGCCGAGCCCGATCAGCGCGCCGAGGATCGGCGCGATGCCGTTCACGGACATCAGGTGGCTGAGCGGGGCCATGAGCAGCATGCCGCCGGCCACCCCGGCCACCGCGGTCACGATCGGCAGTGCCGTCGCGAGCAGCGATCCGAACGCGATGAACAGGATGACGGCGGCCGCGACGATGCCGATCAGCGACGCGTTCGACGCCGGCGTCTGCTCGGCGCTCGAGATCGCCTTGCCTCCGAGCTCGACGGTGAGGCCCGGCTCGCGGGCGGCCGTCGCCGTGGTGATCACCCGGTCGATGTGGGCACGGTCCAGGTCGTCCGCCGCCTTGGTGAAGTTCACCGTGGCGAAAGCGGTGCGCCCGTCCGAGCTCACCTGGACCTGGCCACCCGGCGTGTAGGGGCCGGCGACCGAGGCCACCTCGGGCAGGTGCGACACCTGTGTGAGCATCGCCTGCATCCGCTGCTCGACGGCCGGATCGGTGGCGCTGCCGTGGCTCACCTGCCAGACGATCTGATCGCTGTCGCCGGCCTGGGCCGGCGCCGACCGCAGCAGCAGTGCCTGGGCGCTCCCCGATCCGGTTCCCGGAAGGGCGAGCGAGTTGTCGTACGTCGTCCTCACCACCTGCGACATCACCGTCAGACCGATGAGCAGGCATATCCAGGCGCTGATGACGACGAAGCGGTGCTGGTAGCACCAGCGTGCGAGACCCGACATGATCCTCCGTTCCCGTGGTTCGGCTCTCATCGTCCGGCCCGCGAACCGACGGGTCGTCAGCCCGCCGCAGCGGTTGCCCTGATCGCGACCGCGCCATCCGTCGTGGTTCTCGGCTCCACCTACTGCGCCCGCAGTAGTTCGGTTGCCCGCGTCGGTGGCAGTGCCTACAGTCCAGCTATGTGGGGGAACGCCTGGAACAGGCTGATGGGCCGTCAGGAGTTACTGCTTCTTTCGGCGGTCACGCCGGTGGTGCTGTTCGCGGTGGTGACGATCCCCACCGACATCCGGCATGCGCTGAGCTCCCACCGGCCACTGATCTGGCTGGTGTCCGCCGTGGTCTACGCGGCCCTGGTGGCGCGTGGACGCTTCCCGCTGGGCACCGTGGCGGTCGCCGTCATCGGGTCCGTGGTGCTCATGGCCGACGGGACGGCCTACCCACCGACCTTGCCGGCGGTCTTCTACGTGCTGTACTCGGTCGCGCTGGGTGCCGGCCCGGGCCGGACACTCGCGGTCGGCGTCACCGTCAAGGCGACGCTGCTCTGCACCTCACTCATCACCCATCCCGGCATCACCGGCTTCGTCATCCTGCTGTGGGCGGCCCTGGCGGTGACCAGCGGCAGCGCGTCCCAGAGCCACCGCGGCCACGTCGCCGAGGCCGAGAAGCGCGCGAGGCACGCCGAACAGTCCAGGGAGGAGGAGGCGAACCGCCGGGTCACGGAGGAACGGCTGCGCATCGCACGGGAGTTGCACGACGCCGTCGGGCACCATGTCGCCCTGATCAGCGTGCAGGCCGGCGCGCTGGCCTGCACGCTCGACGACGAGGACCTCAGTCAGGCCAGGGAGTCGCTCGCCCACATCCAACGGGCAAGCGGGGAAGCCCTCGAGGAGCTGCGCCTGACCGTCGGACTGCTGCGCGAGCCCGGTGCGGCCGAGCCGACCGAGCCGGTGCCCGGCCTTGACCAGCTCGAAGAGCTGATCCGCTCGTTCGCCGACGTGGGTCTGCGGGTCACTCGGGAGGTGATCGGCCAGGTCAGGCCTGCGCCCGAGGCGGTGGAGTCGACCGCCTACCGGGTCATCCAGGAGTCGCTGACCAACACCCGCAAGCACGCCGGCTGCGGCACCGCCGTGGTGCGGCTCACGTACGCGCCCGGGGCACTGGGCCTGGCGGTCGAGGATGACGGAGCACCGGTCGCTCGGAGCGGCCGGCCTACGCCCGCAGACCCCGCGCCGGGAGGGCACGGCATCGTGGGCATGCGAGAGCGGGTGGCCGCCCTGGGCGGAGTGCTGTCAGCAGGCCCGCGACCCGGGGGAGGCTACCGCGTCCTTGCCGAGCTTCCGCTGCGAGCGGCCCGGATCGAGGGCTCATGACCGGGACCGCATCCTCCTCGCCGGGATCCGGCACCTCAGAGCCGACCCGCGTGGTCCTCGCCGACGACCAGGAACTCGTCCGCGCGGGCCTGCGGCTCATGATCGACCGCGCGCCGCTGCTGACGGTGGTGGGCGAGGCGGCCACCGGCCACGACGCCGTCCGGATCGCCCGCGAGGCACGCGCCGACGTCGTCCTGATGGACATTCGGATGCCGGGCCTCGACGGGCTGGCCGCGACCCGGCGGATCGCCGCCGACGACAGCCTCGCCGGAGTGCGCGTGCTGATCCTGACGACCTTCGAGGTCGACGACTACGTCTTCGAGGCGCTGCGGTCGGGTGCCAGCGGGTTCCTCGGCAAGGGGGCGCGCCCGGACGTCCTGATCGACGCGATCCGCACGGTCGCCCGCGGCGACGCGCTGCTTTCGCCGTCCGCCACCCGGGGCCTGATCGCGAGGTTCCTCAGGTCGCACGACAGCGAGCCGGCCTGCCCGTCACCGCTGCTCGCTCCGCTCACCGACCGCGAGCGCGAAGTGACCGCCCTGGTTGCCGACGGGATGTCGAACGCGGAGATCGCCCGCCAGCTCACGCTCAGCCCGCTCACCGTCAAGACGCACGTCAACCACGCCATGACCAAACTCGGCGCACGCGACCGCGCGCAACTCGTCGTGCTCGCCTACCGAACGGGCCTGGCCCGCCCGCCACGTCCTCGGCCGTGAGCCGGCCGGCCGCCGCTCCGGCTGAAATGTGGCCATTCGTGTGGCGGAACGCGGCGCGCGGCGGCTTGTGCGAACAGGCCGCGCCCGATTGTCTGAGTCGCGTCAACCAACACGTCCGCCGTCAGCCAGGATGTCCGCTGGCGGGTGGCTACCCCGGGAGTTGTCGTGCGTACACGAAGCCTAACTGTCGCGGCTGCGGCCGCCGCTCTCGCCCTGGTCCAGCCGTGCCTCGCCGTCGCGGCGGCCGACCCCAGCACCACGGTCACGTTCACCGTCACGTCCGGCGCGTTGTCGCTGTCGGTGCCGGCCAGCGCCAACCTCGGCTCGGGAGCGCCGGGCACCGCGATCAGCGCACCGATCGGTCCCGTGACCGTCACCGACGACCGCGCCCTCCTCTCGGCCTCGTGGACGGTGACCGCGGCGGAGACGGACTTCGCGAACGGTGCGTCGACGATTCCCGCCACCAAAGCCACCTACTCGACCGGGACGGTGACGACGACCGGCACCATCACCATCACCACCACAGCCGTGACACTGAGCAACGCCGCGCAGGCGGTGGTCACCGGGAGCGCCGGCGTCGGAGACAACACCGCCTCCTGGGATCCGACGGTCGCCGTCAACGTGCCCGTCGGCGCCATCGGCGGAACCTACACCGGAACGCTGACCCAATCCGTTGCCTGACGGAATGAAGGGTGCGCGCCGGTACTGGGCCCTCCTGCTGATGCTGGTCCTCGTACAGGCCGCCGGGGTGAACCCGGCGGCGGGGCACGGAGCGCCCTCCCTCCAGGACCCGGCCGCGGGCAGGGCCATCAGCATCAAGCTGCTCGACGCCCCGGAGAACCGCCGCGCCGATCCCAGGGCGCATGCCTACATCGTCGACCACCTCGCACCCGGCTCGACCATCGAGCGGCGGGTGGAGATCACCAACAGGTCGTCCACACCGATGCGCGTCAACGTCTACGCCGCGGCGGCCACCATCGCGAAGGGCGAGTTCACCTTCGGACCGCAGCGCACCCCCAACGAGCTGACCGGCTGGACGTCATTCGACACGGCGGACCTCGAGCTGGCGGCCTCCGAAACGGCGCGGGTGCGCACCACGATCCGGGTTCCCGGGGACGCCGCCGCCGGGGAGCGATACGGCGTCATCTGGGCGCAGACGAGCGCCCCCACCGACAGCTCGCACAATCTGACGATGCTGGGTCGGGTGGGCGTCCGCATGTACCTCGACGTCGGCCCCGGTGGTGAGCCGCCCTCGGACTTCACGATCGAGCAGCTCCGTCCGGGCCGAGCCCCGGACGGGCAGGGCGAGGTTCGCGCCCGGATCCACAACACGGGGGGTCGCGCCCTGGACATCAGCGGGGCGCTCTCCCTCGCCGACGGGCCGGGCGGACAGCACGCCGGACCGTTCTCGGCCGCCAAGACGGGCACCACGCTGGCTCCCGGCGACTTCGCGGAGGCCGTCGTCCCGCTGGACGCACCACTGCCGAACGGCCCGTGGACCGCGGAGCTCACGCTCAGAAGTGGCTTGGTCGAGCACACCACCCGCGCCACCATCACCTTCCCGACGGCTCCCGGTGGCGTCGGAGCGGCCGCCGTGTTGGCCGCCCAGCAAGGGCACGTGTCCACCCCCGCGGTCGCCGGGCTCTCGGCCCTCGCCGTCACCGCTCTGTGCCTTCTTCTCTCCAGGGCGCTCCGGCGCCGCCGATGACCACTGCGACCGAACCCCGCCCCCGCGGGCGAGGATCGCACCGAAACGCAAAGCAATGTTCATGTCACGATGAGTACCTACGGCCTGTCATCGACGGCTGGAAGCGGAGATGTCGGTGTTCGAACACGGGAGAGGGCGGGACGGAGCCAGCCGCGGCACGGGAGGTACGGGGGCCCGTTCCGATCGTGGCCGAGGGTGCGGACCCGCAGGACGAGGGCGGTCTCACTGGCCAGGCCGGCCGTCCTGGCGATCGTCCTGACCACAGCCTGGACCGCCACGATTCAGCCCACCTACGTCGCCCAGGTCGACGACAAGGCGGTGCCGGTGATCGATGCCTCCACCATCAGCCTCACCAAACCCAGCGGCACTGCCAGCACCAGCAGTACCGGCAGCACCAGCCTCGCGTTTACGGTCATCCCCGTCAGCCTGACCATCGCCAAGAGTCACACGGGCACCTTCACCGCGGGCGAGGACGGCGTCTACACCATCACTGCGGGCAACCTCACCACGGCCAGCCCGACCAACGGCACCACGGTCACCGTCCACGACGCCCTCCCCGCAGGTCTTCGCGCGGACAGGATCAGCGGCGGGGGATGGCACTGCGTTCTGGCCACCCTCACCTGTACGCGCAGCGACATCCTGCCCGCCGGGCACAGCTACCCGCCCGTCACCCTGAAGGTCGAGATCTCCTGCGACACCCGTGCACGGGTCACCAACACCGCTACCGTCACCGGAGGCGGTGACACCACCACCCACACGGCCGTCGACACCGCCACGATCAAGCACGACGACCACGACGGGCACGACGACCACGACGGGCATCATGGCCACTGCGATCGCCACGAGCACTGACAACACTCAGCCCAGGTGGACGTAGCGGGAGGTGGTGAGGCCCTCCGTCTCTGCAGCGGACCTCCACGGCCCCGGCACCGGCACCGAGAGCGGATGTCATCGTGTCGCTACGGCAGTCGCCAGTCCACCGGCTGGGCTCCCTGCTTGACGAGCAGCTCGTTGGCGCGGCTGAAGGGGCGGGAGCCGAAGAAGCCGCGGTCGGCGGACATCGGGCTGGGATGCGCCGACTCGATCGCCGGCAGGGGGCCGAGCAGCGGGCGCAGGTTGCGGGCGTCGCGGCCCCAGAGGATCGACACCAGCGGGGTGCCGCGGGCCACCAGGGCGCGGATCGCCTGCTCGGTGACCTCCTCCCAACCCTTGCCGCGGTGGGCGGCGGGCTTGCCGGGCGCCGTGGTCAGCGCACGGTTGAGCAGCAGCACGCCCTGCCGGGTCCACGGCGTCAGGTCGCCGTTGCCGGGCGGCGGGAAGCCGAGGTCCTGGCCGTACTCGCGGTAGATGTTGACCAGGCTGCCGGGGATCGGACGGACCTGCGGGGCCACCGAGAAGCTCAGGCCCACCGCGTGCCCGGGTGTCGGATCCGATAACCGCGCCTGACCTCGCGGGTCCTACGCGCCTCTCCTCTCAACCCGAGCAGGGCCGACAGATTCTGGACGGGGCCGACTTGCTTGCTGACGTGCCCCAATGCTCTTCGAGACGGCGTGGACCTCGCTCATGAATGTGCTCAGTCGTCAGGCGCCCCTGCCGTACCGCTCGATGCCCATCCTGCGGCTTGACGTCTATAGGAGCATCCACCGAACACATGCGCTCACGCCCAGAGCACACCCCGCAGCGCGAGATCGCCCTGCAGGCGGGAGCCGAAGAACCTGCGGGCCATCGACATCGGGCTCGGGTGCGCCGACTCGATTGCGGGCCCCGATATAGCGTCAGATCGCGTCAACGGTTCGTCCAATGGCGACATGCGCCTGCGCACTCGCAAGTTGAGGCGTGGGTCGTCGGGGCGGCGGTCCGGGAGGTTGCCGCGGGGCGGACAATGAGCCGGCTCATGAACCACCGCCGCCTGGTCCGCGGCGACGAGGCCCTCCCAGCCGGCCCCGAAGCCGTGATCCACGTCGCGATGATCAACCTCATGCCCCGCCGACTCACCGGCGAATCCACCCCCACCTGGCACGGAACCTGACTCTCAAGACCAGGGATGAAACGCCCAGCGAGGGAAAGTGAAGCCATACGCGCCGTCAGGGACGCGGAGTGAAAAGCGGACTTGTTTGAAGCGAGCCGGCAGCCAGGTAGGCGGTGAGGCGCCAACCGCTAGCCCTTTCCAGCTTCGGGTTCTCCGGCAGAGGCCACCGCAGCGCGGCGTACAGAAGCGGCCGATGTACGTGATAAGTAGCGATGATCATGGATCCGTACTCATAGGCTGCGGGGATGACGCGGAGGTAGTAAGTGGCCGTGCACACGACGATCCCGAGAGGCAGCGACCACCAGGCGAGAAACGTCCATACGATGGTGGCCAAGCCAACGATCCACACTTGAACTGCGAGGTTCAATGATGCTCGGGCGCGGATGACTTCCTGGCGCGTCTCGTCGGGTATCACCAGCCACAGCGCTGGCCAAGTGGTCACGGCGTTCAACCCGTAGCGGTCATCCGGCCTGCACTCCGCTGCGCTAATAACGTTCCCGACCCGGGTAGGCATGCGCCTTTGCGGCACCGTCGGCACCCGCAGCAGAGCCGCAGTCAGGTGCTCCGAACGGATTACATCGCTCGGACTGGGCACAGGGTTGCCCAGCAACTGCCGCAGCTCAGACTTGTCCTTGTCGGCCCGCAGACTGAGGCGTTGTGCAAGCCGCCTGCGCACCGCAGCAAGTGGTCCAGGCCAGTAGCCTTCAAGAAGGACGAGTACCGGGGTAGCCAGTTGCTCCAGCAGGAGCCCAGACAGGGCGACTACAAGGAGAAGGCCAATCACCAGCCCTCCTTGCACGGCTACGGGAAGGTGCTGAAACCCATCCCCCCAGCGGCGGGTCGCAGCCCCAAGGCCTTCCTGACGGATGTATGGCAATCCCATGGCGAATGCGCCAACCACCCAGAAGAGCAGGACTGGCGAGAACAGAGCAGCCAGCCCGCGCTCGCCCAGCTTCCCGCCCATGCTCTTCCAGAAGTCAGTCAGCATCGCGAACTCACTCCCCTGCGTGGCGGAAGACGAGCCCGATGCCGTCCTCGGGACAGAACGTCGGCGGGGGGACCGGGTCCGCAATGTCGAATACTGGCCAGGCATACCCGCAGGATCGACACAGGTATCGGTCGTAGTGGAGAGGCGCAGGTGCTCCTGGCAGGTTGGTGAACCCTCCAAGTTCAGGGTCGAGGAGAGTCTCTGGCAGGAGCTGGCCCAGTAGTTGCCGTGAGGAGGGGTCGGCTGCCATCGCCTGGTAGAGGGCATCCATCGCACGGTCTCGTTCAGCGCCGGGAGCGGCCGCCTCGGCCCTCACAATCAGGTCCTGCAGTTCGGCTCTCGATTCACCGCCAGTCGTTCTGCGGACAGCAGCGAGGAACTCCGCGTTGTCGTTTGTCGTCACTGGTCACACTCCTGTGTAGGTCCAAGCCGCCCACTCTATGGGTGACTCGAAGCCGTTGACCCGGGTAAGCAAGCGAAGCCATATCTGCCGAGCGACATCGGGCTGAAGGCAAGAGCTCCCTTCCGTGGGATGGAAGTAGCGGAGGAGGTCGGGCTTGTGCGTGTCACGCAGCCAAAGCTGGGCTGCACGCAGCGCAGCGGGCCCATTGCGGGTTGTGGTCCACTCTCGGTAGAAGCGGATCATGATGATGGTGGTGGCCAGCTCGCGCACCGGCCACTGGGCTGCCAGTACGCCCGCCGCACCTAGCTGAAGGAAGGCCGAGGGCAGGCTCACGACTTCGTCCGGGAGCACTTCTCCGGCAACTTGCGTCTCGCAGGCGGCCAGAGCGACCAGGTGAACTCTTCGGTCAGATGCAGCACCGAGCAGTTCACGCACCGTCAGTGGTTGCTCATCGCTGAGGACCAGGTGGCTGTCAAGCGGGCGATCCGGGTACGAGATCCCATGGCAGTTGAAGTGCACGTTGGAGTGACCCAGCGCGCTGAGGACAGCCGCCCGTGTCGCCTTCCCTCCCGACAGTGTGGTGACGTCGCCGAACTGCTGTGCCACCGCTGCCGCCTGGGCATCGGCCAACGGCAGCGACGCCAGCTCGCGTGTACTGGGAGTGCTGACCATCAGCAGGCCCCCCCTACCCGTGGAGTCCACGGTGCGGCGCCCGCGGACGGCTGAGCGGGCGTTGGGCGTGTGAGTGAGCGCGGCGCTGTCGAGGAAGTACCGGCGTCCGGTGGTGGTGCGCTCGTCCTCCGTCCAAGCGGCGTGTATCGGAAGCAGCCCGAGGATCCCAGTTGGAATCACCCGCAACGTGACGTCCGCAAGGGCTGGCGCCAGGTTGGCAAACGTCGCAGACGCGGATCCATGGCCGGGTGGAGCTAGATGCTCAAAACCTGCTGCTGTTGATGCAGCAAGTGGCTCGAGAATGGTTCGACCCAGCCAACGGCCAACGCTGTCGAGGCTTCCCTGCCACAGTCCAGACTGGGTATGCCGCAGCGGCTGAGCCTGGCGGATCAAGTCCACTTGTCGTCGCACCGATTCCTCGGTCAGCCCAGGGAGGTCGACCGAGTAGGCACGGTCGCGCCAGGAGTCATCGCGAGGGCTGGCTGGCACGACCAAGGCAACACCGCCCCGCTGGGCGATTGCCAGATAGATGAGGGTGGCGTCGCGAGAATCGGCGATATCGGCGGCATCGGAGGGTAGGAGGAATTGCTCCCATCCCGGCACCCTGCGGATCTGAGCGGTGACCCTGTCGAGTTCTGCTCTCGAGGCTCGCAGTTGGCTGCCGTCCGTGCTTGCTGCGGGCTGTTCTTCGTAGCTGTTGGCAATGCGGGCCAGCTCGCCCGCCAGGAGCTGGAACCGTGTGGCCAGATCTTTGTGGCGGCCCTCTCGCAGTCGGGACAGGTCGGCCCCGGCGCGGTCCATTGCCTCCGTGAGCAGGAGCGCCCGGAGGCCGTCGAGCGCTAGCACTGCTCCTGGAACGTCTCCGGCTCTGGCCAGCGCGACCGCAGTCCTGCCGGGAAGAGACCGGGCCCGGATCAGCCATGACTCCTTATCCTGACGCAGAACCTGCGCCGAGAAGAGTTGGCGGACAGCTTGTGCTGCGGCCCGGTAGGCCGAGGCAGCCTCATTCCATTCGTCACGTTCCTCGGCCCAGGAAGCCCAGGCCAACGCGCCCCCCAGGACGGTACTCGGTTCTGTATCCATGCCCGTGGCACAGAGTTGCTCGTACGCCTGCCGCCCGATCGCCACATCTTCTTCGCTTAACGAGTGTTGCCAGCGAAGTTGCTTGATCTGTCCCAACGCGGCGAGCCCGTATAGGAGCCTTGGTGAACCCGCGTCAGCGCGCTCGAGACTGCGCTCCCTGAGTTGCTCCGCAGCCGTTAGGTCGGCGGGATTCCTTCGGTGTCGGTAGAGGACGAGATACGCGTGGCTGAGATTGGCTTCAAAGGAATCTCTTCGCGGCGAGTCTTCGGGTAGTTGGGCAACCATCTCGGCAACCGAGTCGATCGAGGCGGCCAAGCTGTCCATGCCTTCGCCGGTCTGCTCGGCCAGCTTTGCCAGCGTGCCGATGAAATTGCATTGGTAGCCAACGGCTGATGCACTAGCAAGAGGGGTGAGCGCCACAGCCTGGGCGGCTGACAAGGCCGACTCGCGAGCGAATTCTGGCGAATTGCTATGCAGCGCTCTCCTGTTGAGGGAACTCGAGAGGTTAGTCAGACAAAGCGGCAGGCCATGCCAACCTGCGGGCGCGGACGCCGCTTTCCGTAGAACACCGATCGAATCATCAAGAAAGCTCAACACCCCGGACCGCTCGTACTGGTGTCGCAGTAGTGATCCCAGGTTCGACTGGAATCCCCATGCATCCATGAAGTCGACTGGCGCTGTGGCAATGGCTTCGTAGGTAAGTTTGATGCTCTCCGCAAGGTCGTCAGCATCGCCAGATCGGTCGTAGCGGTCATGAAGGATAACCGACAGGTTGTTCACAATTTGGCATTTGAAGCCTGGGTCGGAGTTGCCGATATCCACGGCACGGCGGCAAACGCGGACCGTCTCGTCCATGTCAGCGGGGTTGCCGAGACGCAGAGCGACCAGGCGCAGTGCAACGCCGAGATTGCTGAGCCGGACGGACAGCGTGTCGGGGTCGTTGGCATCAGTCAGCGCGACGGCCTCGCGGTTCAGGTCGACGATCCGGTCGATGTCCGCCGGATCGT
This sequence comes from Kitasatospora nipponensis, assembly GCF_039528135.1. Classification (NCBI taxonomy): domain Bacteria; kingdom Bacillati; phylum Actinomycetota; class Actinomycetes; order Kitasatosporales; family Streptomycetaceae; genus Kitasatospora; species Kitasatospora nipponensis. Next base: position 13,171 of record NZ_BAAALF010000145.1, read on the forward strand.
CACGGCACTGGATGGCGGTGGCCAGGTTGTTCAGCATGGCACCTAGCTGCGAAGTGCCGGGCGGAGCGAGGGAAAGGGTCATCTCCCAACTCTGGATGGCCGATTCGAGGTCGGCGCGATCTGAGCGTGAGTAATAGCGACGCATGAGTGCCATTGCGTGCCGCTCCAGCACCTGAACTCGTTGGGCCGGCGAGCCAGCCGGGAAGAGATCATGGTCCAACAGCATGGCGAGGAGCTCGATCGCGTGGTCGAGTACAGCAGGGTCGCGGGTTTCCTCGAATCCCTGAAGGCTGGCTTGCGCCTGTAACCCGTAGTACCAGAACCAGAAATCGGCGTCCACGTGCCCCACCCCCTGCGCGTCAGCCTGCCCGATGGCAAGTCTGGCACCTCTGTTCTGCGGATGTCGACAGCTTCGCATGTGCGAACCCATCGGTTTCACACGTGCGGGGCGTAAGTGTCTGTCCATGAACTGATCATTTCGAGCAGGGGTGCAAGTTGCAGGGTCATTTCAAAGTCGTGCTGAGCACGTGAGTGCGCAGGTCATGGCGATGGAGAGGTCCGGGCCTGGTCCGTCACGAATGCAACGTCGTATGCGGCCATCGGCCAGTGGGCTGGGAACGCTCCGCAACACACCCTGGCCTGCCTAGAGGCTCGGGTTGTTACGTAGCGCAATAAGTGTGCGCATCCCACCGAGCGCCGCCACGATCCGGCGGGGTGTCGGCCTGCTCTGCCCAGGCGGCTTGGCCGATCTGATCGGCACAAGGCCGCCCAGGGCTCCCACGCCGGCACTTCGCCCGCCGCCCACCTGCTGGCCGCGATGACCCATGCCTGGACTTCCCCCACCCCGTCCAGGTGTCGTGCGCATCCTGCGGCACCGCACCGACCTGACGACGGGCAGGGTCAGCCGCCAGACCGTCTACGCAATCACTGACCTGACCTCCCAACAGGCATCACCCCAACAGCTTGGCCAACTCACCCGCGCGCCGTGGATCGCCGAAAACCAGCTGCACTTCGTCCGTGACACCACCTTCGCAGCACCGAAGGCCCACAGGTCCTCGCCTGGCTGCTCACGCCGAGCGGAGCGGAGGGCCGAGACGAGAGAACCGGGCGAGACGGCTGAAAAGACGACGCCCATCTGAAAGCCTGCCCCGCACGCAGCCGTTTCGCTGACACGATGGGCCTTCGCAATGTCGGCGATGGGGAAGGTCCTGTCGACGGGGAGCCAGAACCGTCCGGCTTCGATGCAAGGCACCCCATGCGCCAGCGTCGCCGCCGAGATCATCAACGGTCGTGATGCGTGGCGGCGCCTTGTACCGTCTGATGACGTTCTGTCTGATCGAGGCCACGAGTCCTGGAGTGCGCCCGGATCTCAGGCGTTACGGCAGTCGCCAGTCCACCGGCTGGGCTCCCTGCTTGACCAGCAGCTCGTTGGCGCGGCTGAAGGGGCGGGAGCCGAAGAAGCCGCGGTCGGCGGACATCGGGCTGGGATGCGCCGACTCGATCGCCGGCAGGGGGCCGAGCAGCGGGCGCAGGTTGCGGGCGTCGCGGCCCCAGAGGATCGACACCAGCGGGGTGCCGCGGGCCACCAGGGCGCGGATCGCCTGCTCGGTGACCTCCTCCCAACCCTTGCCGCGGTGGGCGGCGGGCTTGCCGGGCGCCGTGGTCAGCGCACGGTTGAGCAGCAGCACGCCCTGCCGGGTCCACGGCGTCAGGTCGCCGTTGCCGGGCGGCGGGAAGCCGAGGTCCTGGCCGTACTCGCGGTAGATGTTGATCAGGCTGCCGGGGATCGGACGGACCTGCGGGGCGACCGAGAAGCTCAGGCCCACCGCGTGCCCGGGTGTCGGGTACGGGTCCTGACCCACGATCAGCACCCGCACGTCGGCGAACGGCTGCTGGAAGGCGCGCAGGACGTCCGGTCCGGCCGGCAGGTAGGTGCGGCCGGCGGCCAGTTCGCCGCGGAGGAACTCCCCCATCGCGGCGACCCGCCCGGCCACCGGCTCCAGGGCGGTGGCCCAGCCGGGTTCGACGATCTCGTGCAGAGGACGCGGTGCCATGCACTCACCCTATCGGCCCAGTTGCCGTCCCCGGGACGGCCGGCCGGGTCAGGCGGCCGGCCCCGCGATCGGGCGGCCGGTCAGGCGATCGGGCGGCCGCGCAGCACGACCAGCCGCGGGTCTGCCAGCACCCGGACGTCGGCGCGCGGGTCCTCGGCGTAGACCACCAGGTCGGCCGGCGCACCCTCACTGAGGCCCTCGCGGCCGAGCCAGGCGCGCGCTCCCCAGCTGGCCGCCGAGAGCGCCTCGGCGGGTGAGAGGCCGGCCTTGACCAGCTCGGCGACCTCGGCCGCGACCAGGCCGTGCGCCAGCGAGCCGCCGGCGTCCGTCCCCACGTAGATCGGCACGCCCGCGTCGTGCGCGGCGCCCACGGTGTCGTAGCGGCGCTCGTGCAGCCGGCGCATGTGCGCGGACCAGGCCGGGAACTTCTCCTGGCCGCCGTCGGCCAGCGCCGGGAAGGTGGCGATGTTGACCAGCGTCGGCACGATGGCCACCGCCCGCTCGGCGAAGAGCGGGATCAACTCCTCGGTCAGCCCGGTGGCGTGCTCGACGCAGTCGATGCCGGCGGCCAGCAGGTCGGGCAGCGACTCGGCGGCGAAGCAGTGCGCGGTGACCCGGGCGCCCTCGGCGTGCGCCGCCGCGATCGACTCGCGCAGCGCGTCGGCGGGCCAGCAGGCGGCCAGGTCGCCGCGCTCGCGGTCGATCCAGTCGCCGACCAGCTTGACCCAGCCGTCGCCGCGCCGAGCCTCCTGGACCACGTAGGCGGCCAGGTCGCCGGGCTCGATCTCGTGCGCGTAGTTGCGGATGTAGCGCCGGGTGCGGGCGATGTGCCGCCCGGCCCGGATGATCCGCGGCAGGTCCTCGCGCGCGTCGATCCAGCGGGTGTCGGCGGCCGAGCCGGCGTCGCGGATCAGCAGGGTGCCGGCGTCGCGGTCGGTCAGGGCCTGCTTCTCACTGGTCGCCTCGTCCACCGCGCCGTGCGCGTCGAGGCCGACGTGGCAGTGCGCGTCGACCAGGCCGGGCATCGCCCAGCCGGTGACGGTCCGCACGTCACGGGCCACGGTCGGCCGCTGGTAGCTCACCCGGCCGTCCACCACCCAGAGTTCGTCGCGGACCTCGTCGGGCCCGACCAGCACCCGGCCCGTGATGTGCAGCACCGCACCGTCGGTCATGTCCGCGCCCTCAGTCATGTCCGCACTCTACGACGCCGGGCTGCGACGACCCGCGGACGGGCGCCGATCCGGCGGACCGTCAGATTCGTGTGACAGGATTCGACAGACAGGTTGACTCTCCATGACAACGTCCGAAAGAGGTCCGCCATGCGCCTGCACGTCGTGCTGCCCAACGAGTCCCCCGACACCGGTCCGGCCCACCTCACCGCGCTGGCCCGGGCGGCCGAGCGGCTCGGCTACGGCGGACTCTGGCTCGGCGACCACCTGTTGCCGCCCACCGCGGAACTCGGCGTGGTCCACGAGCCGCTGGTCACCCTCGCCCACCTGGCCGCCGTCACCTCCCGGATCCGGCTGGGCACCTCGGTCCTGCTGCTGACCCTGCGCAATCCGTTCGCGGTGGCCAAGCAGGCCGCCACCCTCGACCGGCTCTCGGCCGGACGCTTCACCCTGGGCGTGGGACTGGGCTGGGAGCAGCAGGAGTTCGCCGCGGTGGGCGCCGACTTCGCCGACCGGGCCGGGCGCACCGACGAGGCGCTGCGGCTGCTGCGCCACCTGTTCACGCAGGGCTCGGGACCCTTCGAGGGCGAGCGGTTCGGCTTCACGACCGGCACCTTCGCGCCCCGGCCGGGCCCGGGCCTGAAGATCATGGTGGGCGGCACCTCGCCGGCCGCGCTGCGCCGGGCGGCCCGCTCGGCGGACGTCTGGCAGAGCCCGCAGATCGAGCCGCAGCGGTTCGCCGCGCTGGCCGGCGCGCTGCGCGAGCAGGCGGCGGGGCGGCCCGTCGAGACCGGCGCGCGCGGCAGTTGGGAGGACTCCCGGGTCCCGGTGGCGCGGGTGGTCGCCGAGCTGCGGGCCTGGGAGGCGGCCGGAGCCGGGCACCTGGCGCTCTGGTTCGGCGCCCGGGACGGCTTCGAGGAGCGGATGACGGCGCTGGCCGACGCCGCCGACCCCGGCTGGCTGACCGACTAGGGTCGGCCCGACGGATCCGACGGGCCCCGGGCCGGACCCACAACCCCCTCCCGTGGCCTGCTGTTCGCGCGCTCGCCACCTGCCGGCCGCACCCCGCTCACCGCTCTTCGACAGGGTCCTCTCAAGGCAAGTTGGCTATACAACTTCGCGCCGCCAGCGACCCAGCGACCACCTCCCGAAGGGCCCGCCGTGCCTGTCCCGACCTCGTCCACCGCCCAAGCCCCGCTGCCCGCCTTCTGGCTGCGCGACAACTGCCCCTGCGAGCAGTGCCGCGACCCGCGCAACGGCCAGAAGCTCTTCCAGATCACCGACCTGCCCGAGGACCTCGCCCTGGCCGCGAGCACCGAGCAGGACGGGCACCTGGAGGTGCTCTGGTCGGACGGCCACCGCTCGCGCTACCCGCTGGCCTGGCTGAGCGCCGGGCACCGGGGCGACGCCCGCACCGAGCAGGACAAGCGGCACTGGCAGGGGGCCGACTTCGCCGCCGGGATCCCCGAGGCCCGCTGGGCCGACTACCTGGCCGACCCCGCCGAGCGGGCCGCCGTGCTGCGCGCCGTGCAGCGCCTGGGCTTCGCGGTGCTGCGCGAGGTGCCCGCGGTGGAGCGCCAGGTGCTCGCGGTGGCGGGCACCTTCGGCTACGTCCGGGAGACCAACTACGGCGAGCTGTTCGACGTCCGGGTCGAGCCCGACCCCAACAACCTCGCCTTCACCAGCGTGGCGATCGCCCCGCACACCGACAACCCCTACCGCGACCCGGTGCCCACCCTGCAGTTGCTGCACTGCCTGGAGAACGCGGCGGTCGGCGGCGACTCCGGCCTGGTGGACGGGTTCCGGGCGGCCGAGCTGCTGCGCTCCGAGGCGCCGGGCGACTTCGCCGTGCTGACCCGCACCCTGGTCCCGTTCGTCTTCCGCGACCGGGTCACCGAGCTGCGGGCCGACCGGCCGCTGATCGAGACCGACCCGCTGGGCCGGATCCGCGAGGTGCGCTTCAACAACCGTTCGATCGGCACCCTGCGGCTGCCCGCCGCCGAGCTGGAGGCCTTCTACGCCGCCTACCGCCGCTTCGCCGCGATCACCCTGCGCCCCGAGCTGCAGCTGGAGTTCCGGCTCGACCGCGGCGACTGCCTGATCTTCGACAACGTCCGGCTGCTGCACGCCCGCACCGCCTTCGAGCAGGACGGCAGCCGCCACCTCCAGGGCTGCTACGCCGACCTGGACTCACTCGCCTCCACGCTCGCCGTCCTGGACCGGCAGAACGCGGTGCTGGACGGCCTCCAGGAGCTCTTCGAGGGCGCGGGCGCCGAGGAGTACCTGGGCGAGGCGGTCACCCAGGCCGGCCACATGCTGCAGGCCGCGGTGCTCGCCCAGCGGTCCGGCGCGCCGGACCACCTGGTGGCCGCCGCGCTGCTGCACGACGTCGGCCACTTCTTCGACGCCGACAGCCACCGGGCCGTCACCGGCAAGGAGTTGATGGCCGGCCACGACAACCGGCACAGCCACACCGGCGCCGACTGGCTGGCCCGCTGGTTCGGCCCGCAGGTGACCGAGCCGGTCCGCCTGCACGTGGCCGCCAAGCGCTACCTGTGCGCGGTCGAGCCCCAGTACCGGGCCGGCCTGTCGGCGGCCTCCGAGTTCACCCTGGGGGTGCAGGGCGGTCCGATGACGCCCGCGCAGGCGGCCGAGTTCGCGGCGCTGCCGGGCGCCGAGGACGCGGTGGCGGTGCGGCGCTGGGACGACCGGGCCAAGGAGACCGACGCCGCCACCCCGCCCTTCGAGCACTTCCGCCCGCTGCTGGCCGCCCTGTTGGCGCCGCTGGCGGTGAACGGGCAGCCCGGCAAGGCGTCCTGACGAATCGTCAGTGGTTCGTCCTCAGTCACTCTCCCGCGCATGGCGGGAGAGCGCGGAGGTGGCCAGCGAGTTGTGCACGCTGAAGGCGACCGTGCCGGGCAGGTAGCGGTCCTGCGACCACTCCACCGGACGCCCGGTGGGGTCGGTCGTGCGGCGGCGCTCGCGCAGCAGCGGGGCGCCGCGCCGGCAGCCCAGCAGCTTGGCGTCCTCGGCGTTGGCGGCCACCACGTCGATGGTGTGGTCGGCGTCGGTGAACAGGATGCCGTGCTCGCGCAGCTGCTCGGTGTGGGAGACCACGTCGGGCGGCAACTGGGCCACCAGGATGCCGACATGGGGCGGGTAGACGGTGCGCTCGCACATCACGGGGGTGCCCGACAGGGTGCGCAGCCGCAGGGTCACGTAGACCTCGGAGCCGGGCGGCAGGCGCAGGTGCTCGCGCTCGGCGGCGTCGGCCGGGCGGCGCACCAGCGACTCCAGCCGGCCGCCGGGCTCCTCGCCCATCGAGCGGGCCCAGTGGGTGAAGCTGAGCAGTTCGGAGAAGCTCTGCACCCGGGCGTTGCCCAGCACCACGCGGCGGGTGCCGCGGCGCGAGGTGACCAGGCCGTCGGCGCGCAGCACGGCCAGCGCCTGGCGCACGGTGCCGCGCGAGACCCCGTAGCGCTCGGCCAGCGCGCCCTCGGCGGGCAGCCGGCCGGTCTCGCCGTACGCGCCGGTGGTGATCGCCTCCCGCAGGTCGGCGGCCACCCGGCGGTAGAGGGCCCCACCGGCGGCAGCACCCGCACCACCGGCGGCGCCCGGCGCGTCCACACCGCCCGCGGCGTCGGCAGCGGTCTCGTTCTCGGTCAAGGTGCGTTCCACCGGTCCCTCCCAAGTCGGTGTCCTGCGTGCGGTTCCGGCCGAGGACGCCTCGACCATATCGGCTTTGTCCCGACGGTTCGCGCACCACATGGACGGTTATCACCCAGCCCGCCACGACCGTTCCCACAGCCGACCCCTGTTCTGGGTCGCCCGTTCACCTTCTGGTCACCGAAGTCCGGCGTACTTACCCCCGTCGGACGAAGTTGGCTGACCAACTTGATCCCGATCCCCCCTCAAGACGCAGCCCCGCACCTGCCCGTGCGACCCTCTGCCGCACCTCGATCCTGGAGACTCTCCCGTGACCGTGCACCGTGCCCGTGCCGCCGCCTTCGCGGCCGTGCTGACCGCCGCCGCGCTCTCTCTCACCGCCTGCGGTTCCGCCGGCTCGTCCACCACCACCACCGCCGGCGGCAAGGACGCGAAGACCGCGGCCTCGGCCGCCGACCTCGGCGGGATGGACGCACTGGTCGCCGCCGCCAAGAAGGAGGGGAACCTGCACGTCATCACCCTCCCCCGCGACTGGGCCAACTACGGCACCCTGATGGACGGCTTCACCGCGAAGTACGGCATCAAGATCGAGGACGAGAACCCGGACGGCTCCAGCCAGGACGAGATCAACGCGATCACCTCCCGCAAGGACCAGGACCGCGCGCCCGACGTGGTCGACCTCGGCAGCGCCTTCGCGCTCAGCGCCGCCTCGCAGGGCCTGCTGGCCCCCTACAAGGTCGCCGACTTCGACAAGATCCCGGCCACCATGAAGGACGCGAACGGCAACGCGTACAACGACTACGGCGGCTACATGTCGATCGGTTGCGACGCCAAGAAGGTCAGCCCCTGCCCCAAGACCTTCGCCGACCTGCTGAACCCCGCCTACAAGGGCATGATCGCCCTCAACGGCAACCCGACCAAGGCCGGCGCGGCCTTCGGCGCCGTCTACGCGGCCTCGCTGGCCAACGGCGGCACGCTGGACAACATCCAGCCCGGCATCGACT
>NZ_BAAALF010000146.1:0-8026 GCF_039528135.1 Kitasatospora nipponensis
TCGACCAACCGCCCGGCTACGACCAGTGGATGACCCCGGCCGCCGGCTTCGACCCGGAGCGGGTGGCCGCCGACCCCCAGATCAGCCCCCCGGCCCCGGGCCCTCAGCCCCGCGGCGGCGCCGCCTGCCGCGGCACGCTGCCGAGGATGAACTCGCCGACGCTGGACTCCGCGAAGTAGTCCAGGCCGGTCGCGGTCGCGAAGGCGCCGGCGTCGCCGCCACCGAGCGCGCAGGGGGCCAGGCCCATGCCGGTGGCGACCCCGTAGAAGGTCGCGTAGAGCGCGCCGACGTCCTTCAACAGCACGGCGTAGGCCATGTTCTGGTACTTCCACATCAGCCGGCCGAACCGGGCGGCCACCACCAGCAGCACCTGCGGCGGCTGCTCCATCACCCCGGTGTGCCGAGCCAGTTGGACCAGCTGGCGGACGCCCGAGGGCTTGGCCGGGACCTGCTCCAGCGCGTGCCCGAGCGGGTCGTAGTGGTACATGCCGGCCGCCAGCCCGTCGACCCGGCTGACCACCGGGTAGATCTCCAGCTCGTAGAGGGCTCCGCCGCCGGGGTAGGGGCGGTAGGAGATCTCCTGCAGCCCGTCCGACATCCGGGACCTGATCCGGGCCGCGCGGTGCAGGAACTCGCCGAGCTGGTCCAGCGTCAGCGGGTTGGCGTCGTCGTGCGAGCGCTGCGAGGTGCGTGCCTCCAGCACCTCGCCGTGGCTCACCTCGAAGAGCCGGCCGCTGCCGGCGGCGGGCACCGGCAGCTCGATCCGCTCGCCGCCGAAGGGCGGGTGGGTCAGCGGCAGCGGCTCGTGGCTGTCCTTGGCCCAGTACGAGCCGCCGTACGGCCGGTCGGGGCGGCCCATCCGGGTCCGGTGGTGGAACCAGAGCTCGTGCGGGCTCCACTGGGCGAGCGCCAGGCCCGCCTCCTCGCTGCCCGGCCGGACCGCGAAGCCGTACTCGGCCAGCAGGCCGAGCACGGCCTGCGCCGCGTCCTGCGGCAGGCCGGCCGCAGCCGCAGCCGCAGCCTCCGCAGCCCCCGCCGCGGCCTCCGCGCCGCCGCCCTCCGCACCGCCGTCCGCCGGCTCGCCGGTGAGGGTGCCGAGCAGCGCCACCACGTCCGCGCCGTGCAGCGTGAACTCCGCGTCCGCGCGCGGCGATTCCAGCAGCATCAGGGCGCCCTCGCGGCGCAGCACGGCGAACCGCGAGAGCACCAGCCCCTGGGTGCCGGGCGCGGCGGTCACCTCCCCACCGGCCCGGAGCTGGTCGACCGTCAGCAGCGGCCGCCCGGAGAGCTCGAGGCGGATCCGCAGCTGCCCGGCGCCGGTCAGCTGCCGGCGCAGCAGGTGCAGCGCGAGCAGGCCGGGTGCGGCCCCGGTCGGCGGGGCGAGCAGGTCCTCGATCGACGCGTAGCCGTCGGCGAGCCGGACCAGGGCCGCCCGCACGGCGGGCTGCAGCCGGGTCAGGCTGGTGACGCCGTTCGGTCCGGTGATCGTGGCGCCGTCGTCGCCGCTGAGGTGCAGCGCGCAGTCCGGGCGCAGCCGGAGCAGGGTCCGCAGACCGGGGGAGGGGGGTGTCGCGTTCACGGGATCGGCCTCTCTCGGAGGGAGAAGGGGGGCAGAGGGGAGGGGCGGCGGGGTGCGGCGGCGGGCCGGCTCAGAAGAAGACGCTGCGCGGGTTGAGGTCCTCCTCGGCCACCGGCTGGTCGATCCAGCCCAGCCGGACCGGCGCGTCGTAGAGCCGGCCGGCGCCGAGCCGGCGCCAGAAGTGCCGCAGGCCGGGCACGATGACCTTGGCCACGTGCAGCTCGATGTCCGGCAGCGACTGGTCGACCACCAGGAACTCGTGGCCGTGCTCGCGGACCAGCTCCACGCAGTTGCGCACGTCCTGGGCGGCGTCGCCGGTGTGCAGCTCGGGGTAGTCGGTCAGCCGGCGCTTGTCGAGCCCGGGGTGCGGCAGCAGCCACGGCTCCTCGGCGACCCGGACGTTCTGCAGCCACTCCAGGGTCTGCGGGTCCTCCTCCCAGTAGAAGGTGGACCCGTCGGGCTTGCGCATGGTGACCGACGGCAGGAACTGGTTGGCCTCGGTGAGCGCGCGGACCACCGCGATCCGCGGGTCGAGGTGCGCGCCGAAGCCCAGGATGACGTCCTCGACCGGGCGGTCGGTGCGGCGGGAGACGGCGACGAAGGTGGGGATGCCGAGGTCGGTGGTGATGTCGAGGACCCACACCTCGCGGTCGATGGAGGCGTAGTGCTCGCGCAGGGTGGTGATGTACGGGTCGTTCAGGCTGTCCAGGTCGAAGCCGGGCCGGGCGATCCGGTTGTACCACCAGAGGCTGACGGCGTCCCGCTCGACCAGCTCGCAGAACCCCTGCAGGATCGCCTCGGGCAGGGTGTTGCCGGCCGCGTGGCCGTTGCCGTCGGTGAAGCAGATGTTGAAGTCGTACAGGTCCGGGTGGCCGAACCAGGCGTAGACGGCGGGCACCAGGCGCTCGCGCTCCTCGGTGAGCGACCAGGCGGCGGTCCAGGCGATCTCGGTCCCGTCGGGGCAGACCTGCGGCACCTGCTGCAGGCGGCCGGCGTCGGTGCGGTTCCAAGCGGCCGCCTCGCGGTGCTGCTTCTCGGAGAAGAGCAGCAGTTCGGCCATCGGCACGGCCCGCTCCGGACCCAGCTGCGCGTAGCTCGCGGTGATCGTGGGCCGGTCGTCGCGCCAGACGCCGGAGTAGCGCTCGACGGCCTCGCACATCGCGCTGACCTTGGCCTGGACCTCGGTGCGGCCCTTGCCTCCGCTGATCCCGCGGACGTTGCGGCGCAGCGCGTCCAGGTTGTGCGCCACGGCGAAGTTGTGGCCGGAGAAGTAGCTGTAGGTGACGCCGTTGTCGGTGCCGTTGAGCAGCTGCAGGTGGGTGATCACGCCGGTGATCCGGCTGACGTGCTTGTCGAGCCGGCGCTGGGTGTCCTCCGGGCGGACCGTGCGGTGACCGCCGTCGGTGGCGAAGTTGACCGCGGAGGAGGCGAGTTCGATCCGGGCCAGGCGGTCGAGCAGCAGCCGGGCGTCACCGCAGTGCGGGCACTGCGGGCGGCGCACCACCGCGTGCCGCTCGGTGGCCAGGGTGCGGCTGTCCAGCGACACCAGGGTGCCGTGCACGCTCGGGACCCGGCCGGTACCGGCCAGTTCGGTGAGCAGCGCGGCGACCAGGCCGGCCGCGGTGTCGACCGAGGCCGCGGTGGCGGCCCTGGCCCGGCGCAGGCCGCGGGTGCCGTCGGTGGACCAGGTCCGCAGGTACTGCTCGACCGGGCGGTTGCCCTCCAGCCGGGCGGCCAGGCAGTGCCAGCAGCCGGTCGCCGCGGTGGCGGGGTCCTGCTCCGGCGCCCCGTCCTGGACCGCCTGGACCGCCTGGACCGCCTGGGTGGCCGGCGGGTCCGGCACGAAGAGCGGGCCCAGCCAGACCTCGTCGCCGATCGGCTTGACCAGCAGCCAGGACCGGCCGGCCGCCCGCAGCCGGTCGTCCAGCGCGCCGAGCGTGTCGTCCAGGTAGTCGTCGCAGAGCACCAGGACCAGCTCGGCCGCGGTCGCATCGGTCGTCCCGGCCGCCTCGGTGGCGATCTCGGCCGCGGCGCGCTGCCGGGCGGGCAGGCCCGCGGCGGCCAGCGCCCGCAGGAACGGCGCCGGGTCGACCTCGCCGGCGGTCACCACCGCGACCGGGGCCGCCGCCAGCGCCCGCACGGCGGTCTCCGGGTCGAGCCCGCGGGCGTCCCAGGCGGCCAGCTGCGCCTCCGGGAGGTCGGGGCGGCCGTCGGCGAGGTGGCCGAAGCGCTGGTACTTGGCCAGCGCGCCGAGCACGCCGGCGAAGGAGAGCGCGCCGTCCAGCTTCTCGACGATGTCGGCCAGGGTGTGCCGGCCGTCCAGGAAGGCCAGCACCTGGACGGCCGGGCCGCCCTGGACCACGTAGTGGCGGTCCTCGGTGATCAGGAAGACACGGTCACCCAGGACCTGTGGGCTGAGATGGGCCTTCAGACGGGGACGGTTCACGGGGGTCGCTCCTCAGTTCTGGACGTGCTGGACGTGCTGGACGTGCTGGACGGGCCGATCGGGCTGAACGGGTTGAACAGGTTGAACGGGCTGAACGGGCTGATCGGGTTCGAGGGCCGCGGCGAACTCCGTGAACGAGGCGCGTGCGGGCCCCTCCTGGGCCCGGACGCCGGCCTGCCGGGCGAGCCCGACCAGCTCCTCGGGCGCCAGGGCGGCCAGCCGGGCCGCGTAGTGGTCGACCAGGTGCCGGGCGGTCTGCGCCAGCGCCAGGTCGTCCAGCGGGCGGGCCGGCCCCGCCCAGTCCTGGGCGAGGTGGTGCGCGAGCGCCTCGCGCAGGTGCGCGGCGCCGACCTCACGGATGGTCAGCGACAGGTGCAGCGACAGGCCGTGCTCACCCACCGCCCGGTGCGCGAAGCCGCGGGGCAGGTAGAGCACCTGGCCCGGCTCGATCACGGTCTCCAGCAGGACCGGGCCCGGCCGCGCACAGGCGCCGGAGCTCCAGTGGCCGTCCGGCGACGGGCCGCCGTGCACCCGCCAGCCCTTGCGGCCGTGCAGTTGCAGGACGATCACGTCGGCGTCGTCCCGGTGGGTCGCCATGGCCTGCCGGCCGGGCGGGGTGAGGAAGACGAACGCCTCCACCGCCCGGCCCAGCTCCCGGCGCAGGCCGGCCACCAGGCGGGCCACCGGCGGGTGCCACTCGCTGACCTGGCTGAGCAGCAGCGTGCGGCCGGCCGCCAGCTCCCGGCGGACCGCGACCGGGTCGAGGTAGCCCGGCTCCCACTGGTCGACCAGCCGGCGGGCGTGCGTGTAGGCGGCGGGCGGCAGCTCGACACCGAACTGCTTCAGGCGGCCGTAGGGGTGGCGCAGCTGGCCGCAGTCGATCACGTCGTCGAGGTCGGCGAGCCGGAAGGCCTCCAGCGGCGGATCGGCCGGGGTCATCAGCACGGGCCGCCGGCGCCAGTCGTCCCGCCAGAACGCCTCGGGCTCGGCCAGCAGCCCGCCGAGCGTGCTGCGGGTCTGCCCCGTCGATCCGGTCCGGGGCGATCCGGTCGGGGGCGATCCGGGCCGGGTCACGGCCTCGGCCGTCTCCCCGGCGCGCGCCACCTGGTCGGGCTGTGGCCGGTCCATCGGCCCCCCTCTCGCATCGCCCTGCACCGCCTGCTGTCCGAGGCAGACTGCCGCGGGCCGATCACCAGGGGATCCGCGCGGCGGGCGGCGGCGGTCCGGTCGGGGCGCCGGCCCGGGCGCCGCGGGCGGTAGCGGCGGTTACCCGCGGGTCGTGCGGCGGCCGTCCGGCGCGGACGCGGCGGGTGGGCGGCGACGGCGGCCCGGGCGTCCGGAGATCGCCGGAGATCGGCGAAGATCGGGCGGATATCCGCGGCTGCCATGCTCGGCACGGCCCTTCCCCGCCGAGCTTTGGAGTGCACCACGATGACCAGCGCCCGCAAAGGATCCGCCCCGCACCGCGCCACCCGCCGGACCGCCGTCCGCTGGACCGCCGGCGCGCTGACCGTGCTGGCCGCCGCGCTGGGCACCGGCGTCGGTGCCACGCAGGCCGTCGCGCGGACCGCTCCGGTGCCGGTCCGTCAGACCGAGCCCGGCCACCTGCCCTGTCCGGGCAGCAACAAGCTGCCCAGCGACTGGACCCTGGACAGCTGGCTGGCCTCCGGGGCCGCGCAGGTCGGCTCCCTGACGGTCTGGAACAACACCGGCTCGGGCGACCTCCCGCCCGTCGGCTGCTTCTGACCGACCCCTCACCCCCGCCGGCCTACCGCGAGGTGGCCGCCACGGCGTCCAGCTCGGTCAGCAGGCTCCGGGCGTCCGCGCCGTCCGGCAGGCCGAGCCGGGTGAAGAGCGCGTCGGCGCGGCGCAGCTGGACCCGCGCCTCGTCGGTCCGGCCCAGCTCGCCGAGCGCCCGGGCCAGGCTCACCAGCGCGTGCCCCTGGTCGCGTTCGGCGTCCAGGTCCTCGCAGCGGGCCAGCGCCTCGCGGGCCTGCTCGACCGCCTCGGCGGCGCGCCCCAGCAGCCGCAGGGTGTCGGCCAGCCGGTAGCGCGCGTGGGCCTGGCGCAGCGGCAGCCCGGCCAGCCGGCAGACCTCCAGGCACTCCCGGTAGGCCTGCTCGGCCTCCTCGTGCCGGCCCTCCTCGTGGGCGGCGAGGCCGAGCACGTAGAGCGCGTAGGCCAGGCCGGCGTGGTCCTCGGCGTCCCGCAGCGCGGGCAGGATCTCCCGGCAGGCCCGGGCGGCCTCGTCGGCCCGGCCGCTGCGGACCCTGGCCAGCGCGGCGTTGAGCGTGGTGGCGGTCTGCCCGGCCCGGTGGCCCAGGGCCCGGGCCAGCGTGTTCGCCTCGTCGTAGAGCCGCACCGCCTCGTCGAACCGGCGCTGGAACTGCGCCAGCAGACCGAGGTCGTTGAGCGCCTGCTGGAGCACCACCACGTCGCCCACCGCCCGGCAGGCGTCGGCCGCCCGCCGGCTGTGCGCCTGGGCCTCGGCCAGCCGGGTGGCCTGGACGGCGATGTTGCCCCGGATGAACTCCGCGCGGCCCAGCGAGCGTTGGTCCCCGCGGGTGGCGGCCGCGGCGGACACCGCGGTGGCGGCCACCGCCAGCCGCTCGTAGCGCGGGTCGGCGTCGAAGGGGCTGAGCGCGATCAGCAGGTCGGTGGCGGTCCTGACGTCCTCGGCCGAGGCCTCCTCGGCGGTGGCGCCCAGCACGGCGGTGATCGCGGTGTCGAACTCCTCGGCCACCCAGCGCTCGGCCTCCCGCGCGTCGGCGAACCGCAGGCCCGGGGCGTCCGGCACGCGCAGCGCGCCACCGATCGGGTCACCGGGCACCGCGTGCTGGAAGGCCGCGGTCGCGGTGGCGAGCAGGAAGTCGAGCTGGCGGCGCAGGGCCCCGTCCCGCTCCGGCCCGCCGTCCGCCCCGTCCTGATCGCCGTGTCCCTGCGGACCGCCGCCGCCCGTCAACTGTCGGGCGAAGACCCGCAGCAGCTCGTGGTAGCGGTAGCGGCCCGGTCGCGGCGCGGTGACCATGCCGGCGTCCACCAGGGACTCCAGCAGTCCCTCGGCCCGCCGCTGGTCGGTCTCCAGGACGGCGGCCGCGGTGGGCACCCCGATGTCCGGCCGGCCGACGGCGGCGACCAGCCGGAACGCCCTGGCCTGCTCCTCGGTCAGCTGCCGGTACCCCCACTCGAAGGCACCGGCCACCGCGAGGTCGCCCACGCACAGCTCGGAGATCCGGTCCTGCTCCGCGGCCAGCCGGTAGGCCAGCCGGGCCACCGTCCAGGCCGGGCGCGAGGCCAGCCGGGCCGCCACGATCCGTACCGCCAGCGGGAGGTGGCCGCAGTAGCGGATCAGTTCGCCGGCCGCGCCGGGGTCGGCGGCCACCCGGTCGGCGCCGGCCACCCGGCCCAGCAGCGCGGTGGCCTCGTCCAGGCTGAAGACGTCCAGGTCGATCTGGGCCGCGGTGGGCAGGCCGAAGAGCCGGGTGCGGCTGGTGACCAGGACGGCGCAGCGGGCCGAACCGGGCAGCAGCGGGCGGACCTGGGCGGCGTCGCGGGCGTTGTCGAGCAGCACCAGCACCCGCCGGACGTCCAGCAGCGAGCGGAACAGCCGGGCGCGGTCGTCCTGGGACTCGGGCAGCGCGGGGCCGCTGACGCCGAGCGCGGCCAGGAAGCTCGCCAGCACCACCCCCGGGTCGGCCGGCTCGTGCTGGTCGCCGCGCAGGTCCGCGTAGAGCTGCCCGTCGGGGAAGCCCGGCCGCAGCTGGTGGGCGACCCGCAGGGCGACGGCCGTCTTGCCGACCCCGCCCATGCCGGCGATCGCCGCGATCGGCAGCACCGCGTCCTCGCGCGCCGGGCCGTGGACGGCGGCGAGGGCCTGGCGCAGCACCGCGAGCTCGTCCTGACGGCCGGTGAAGTCGGCGGTGTCGGCGGGGAGCTGGGCCGGTACCAGGCCGAGGGCGGCGGGCGCGGGGAGCTCGCCGCCCTCGGCGGGCTCGGTGACC